>DKNL01000212.1 GCA_002474325.1 Opitutales bacterium UBA7389 | reverse complement strand
ATTGACTCCGCCTCCGTCTTCGCCCGGGCCCACGCTTTTCTAGACATCAGGTAGCCTGAAAGCAAGGCGATCGCAAAGCCGATCAGAAACGGCAAAATCCATGAAGACACGACTTCCATAAAATAGAAAGACGCGAGTCACCAACGACGGGGATCTCGCGTATTCTCAAGAAATCCATAGACTCGAAAAAATCAACGTTTGTTTTAGACTACATTCACAAACCCCTGGTAGTCAAATCTCTACATCGTCCTAACTCGAATGCTCATTCGTTGCGAAACCCGTCGACTTCCGCCTCAAAGCGGAAGATCGCCCACAGTCGAATTCCAAGCCAAATCTTCGGGTTAAACAAATGAGTCATTGGCGTCGGTCAACCCTAGAGGAAAATAGCCATATTGAATCGCACTACAACGGTAACCTCAAGCTTTGGCCATAGATTCGATTACCAGTTCTTTCCTAGATCACTTAAAACCCTCGAACATTGGTCACCAAAAAGGGCCCATGGAACGAATCACCACAACCGTCGATCGGCTGCAAAGCCGATTTGAGACGATGACTCCGATGCCCAGAATTTCGAACATCCTCAAGAGACTCGTATCTGAAGGGAATATCAATCCCGACAAAATCATCGTTCTCATCCGTCTAGAGTCCCTATTGGCAACGCGAATAATCCGAGAAGCCAATCAATCGTCTTAGGTCAAAACCGGCGGTCATAAGAGCATCGAACAAGCACTGTGAAACCTAGTAACCGACGCTAGCGACCAATTACAGTGGGCTGAAACCTCCCTAAAAAGAGACTACAATTTGGTCTATCGGCATTCGATTAGACCTAATTTTCGTCCTGGTATAGGTTCGGATCGAATTCTGGAGGTTGGGTCGGTAGAGGAATCTCTACGGACACCGGCTTTATCTCCTTGACGATCTCTTCCGTCGGCATTTCGTCGGGAATTTCTAATTCCGGCGGCTTGCGCCAATCGAAGCCCTCTTTGTCAAATTGCCTCTGGTATATTTCGGCAATCGCTATTTCCGGATTAGGCGGCGGTGTATTCGGCAACACCGGTTCCAATTCCTCACTCAGGCTGATGGGAACAATTACGCTTTCCTGATCCATTTCGAAGAATTTAAGCAGAATCGATTTGAGATAAGGGGCCGCCATCACCAGGAACACGCACATGATCAAGGTCGGGATCAGCGTTATCATCATTCCCGGCCCAATAGGCTTATCCAGCTTGCTCCGCCAGAGCTGTCGCTTTTCCTCAAATGGCTTCTGTTTTCTCAAATGGCGCATTACTTAGTTGTGTATCCCAATTCTAGTACCTCATTCCCAATCTTTCTGTAATCACTAGAACGGTTTACCAGTCGGCCGCAAGTTTCGATAGTCCAAGCGACGCCAACTGAACTCTCGTTGCACTACCGTTCCTAAAAACAGCTATTCGGCAAAAATCTATCAAGTTTTCTATAGGCCAATCCAGTCGAGAGAAATGGATTGCCATCAATCCCATTGACCATACGGCTTTGCTCAATCGGCGAGGCAAGCTGACGGGTGCATTCTAATGGCCAAGAAACTGAAAGATATCAAAAAGAAGGCTAAGAAACGGGTTTTCGTCGGTCTGGACGAGAACGGAAATCCTCCCGAATTTCCCTACGTAAAGACTGCTTCATCCGAGATCCACAACAGAGGCCTCTTCTCAGCCAAGCGCATTCCCAAGGATGCCTACATTATCCAGTACCTTGGAGAGTTGATCCCAAAAAAGGAATCCACGCGTCGGGGTGTCGCCCAGCACGATATTGCCCTAGAGAGCGATAATGGCTCGGTCTATATATTCAATCTCGATGGTAAGCGCGATCTCGATGGCAATTTCGAATGGAACATCGCTCGTCTAGCCAATCATTCCTGCAAGCCGAATTGCGAAGCTCAGGACATCGACGGCGAGATTTGGCTAGTCGCTTTGCAGAACATCAAGGCAGGCGAAGAGCTGACATTTGATTATGGATACGATTTGGAACATTGGGAAGAGCATCCCTGTCTCTGTGGTGAGTCCAACTGCATTGGATACATAGTTTCTAAAGTGCATCGCAAAAAATTGCAAAGGATTTTGAAAAAGCGTTCTTCCAGCGACGCCAAATAACCCAATGCCCATCTGTCGCATAATCCTAGTCCTCCTGTCGTTAGCAACGCTTCCCGCAAGCGAAGCTCTCGTACACGTTGTGCGCAAGGGAGAGAATCTTACCACCATCGCCAAATCCTATGGGGTGGCGGTAGACTCTATTAAGAAAGCCAACAATCTACGGAATGCAGACAAAATCGTTATCGGCCAAAAAATCGAGATTCCCGACACAGTACCCAGATATATTGAGTACAAGGTTCGTAAAGGCGAAAGCCTTTCCTCAATAGCCGCTCAACATGGAATAAAGGCCAAAGATATTGGCGACTTCAACGGAATTCGCAACTTGAATAAGATCCGAGTCGGACAAGTGATCCGAATCCCTTCTAAGTCAGGCGTGGCTCCTCCGAAGTACACCCAGTTACCTTGGAGCGTCCAGAATGCCCTCGACAAGATCGATATTAAGCGGGGGCAATGGAAAAGCATAGTCGTGCATCACAGTGGAACAACAGCCGACCGGGCTGTTAACATCGCTCGTTTTCACCGTGAGGAAAGGCGCATGGAAAATGGGCTCGCCTACCATTTCGTTATTGAGAACGGTACTCGAGGAACGAGGAACGGCGATATCTACATCGGCAATCGATGGGAAAAGCAATTGCATGGCGGACACATGAAGCTATGGGCCCACAATCAGGTAGCCATAGGTATCTGCCTCATCGGGAACTTCGAAAAGACCCGCCCCAAGGCCCGCCAGCTCGATCAGCTAGAAGCTTTGATCGACTATCTTAGATCAAAAACGGGGATCCCTGCTAAGAACATAACCACTCACAAGCTAATGCATCCCAAGCACACGCTTTGTCCGGGCAGATACTTTCCGACTGATCAACTGAACCAGATGATCCGTTGAGCGACTCGCTCAACCCAAATATCGGCTTTGGCTAATATTTCTAGCCTAGAGCCAGGAAATCATCCGGATATTCCGCCTCGAAGGGAACATCCGGTATATTACAAATCGCCAAGAGGTGATTTTGGGCGAATTGTTGAGGGACGCATCTAATCGGCGGTGCTTCAAGCATCTGGATCCACTAGAACGCAGGTCATGACTACCGACCAAACAATCTCTTCTTCCTCGTATACTGCGGACGAAATCCATCCCTGAACCTCGTACCGATGCTCTCCAAGTTCCTTTATACGACAGTGGAAGTCTCCTCAAACACCCGTTGAATTGAATCGGACTGCATTATGCAATAAGATCTAGGTTGAACGTTCTGACGATATAGTTGCGAGCAATCTTAAAGACCTCACTCTTGTGCTCCGAGAACTGTTTTTCAGTTGGCTCGAACTTGGGTATTCGGGCCCAAGCAGGACCTTGGAATACGGTAACGATAGCGATTATACAGAGCAGACGCATCAATTCCCTTTTATCGGCGCCTATCAATCGAGAGTTAAGCCACTTCCGGATGGCCTAAATGGGAGCAACTATTGACGAGAGGCTAAAATCCCCCATACAAAACAGTGGATGCTTACCCCCACCGAGACTAACTTGCTGATACTGATGACGTTCGTCATCATGTTTGGCTTAGGATGCACCTTATCCATTGATGATTTTAAGGACGCTGCCAGGCACCCTAAACCAGCGCTCGTCGGATTTTTGTCTCAATACCTGATAATGCCAGCGCTGGCATTCGGCATGGCCAAATTGTTCAATTTCTCCAATCCCGTCGCGATTGGATTGATCATCGTAGCCTGTTGCCCTTCGGGTACCACATCCAGCTTATTTAACTATTTCGCCAAAGGGGACCTCGCTCTGAGTATTTCTCTGAGCACCCTAACGACTACCGTTGCCCTGGTCGCCATGCCGATCCTGTTGAGTATTTACGCCGGTCCCTTTACCAATGACCAGATCCAGATCGATTTGGGAAAGGTCATAGGATCGCTTCTGATTTGCCTACTGCCTGTAGTAGGAGGCATGTACCTCAAATCCAAGAGCGCTCGCTGGGGCAAGAACATGGAGGAAACCGGAAGTGCCTTGGGGATCATCGTCATCATCTTCCTTATCATCAGTTGGCTTCCGAGAAACGTCGATCGCATGCTGAACCCAAACGAGACCAACCCATTCATTCTCGTAGCTAGCATATTTTTGGGCCTTGGCGGTTTTCTATTCGGCTACTATTTTAGTCGAGCGTTGGGGATGGATAAGCGGAAAAGCCGGACCGTGTCGCTGGAAACCGGAATCCAAAATGGGCCTCTAGCGTTCGCCATTATTCTATTGAGCTTCAGTAGCCAAATATCAGGCGACATCCTTTGGCCCGCCCTTCTCTACTCATTTTTCATAGTCAACACGTCAACATTCGTAACGTACTTTATTCGTAAATACACGCGCAGAGAATGGTTCCACGCTGAAAACGATACCGTCAAAGCCGAACTCTTCACTGCCAGTTCCTTGAAACTCTAGCAGCCCCAGATTTTAACCTGAAAACTAACCACTCTTATCCCGTTATTCCTATGCCAAAAAACTCCAATCAACGCAATGGCTCCTTTCTATTCTGGTCCGCGGAAACGTGGGCCTTTCTATCGCTCCGGCTATTTCTATCGCTTCGATTTCTGACCACGGGATTAGGGAAATTCAACAGCGAAGGGAGTTACTCGTTTAACAATCTCTACGATGGATTCGTAGCAGGAAGGATAGAGGCCTTCTCTAACAGCACCAACCTTCCCGCTTTTCTTTTTTCGCCTTTCCTCTACTCGCTTGCCTATATCGAAATCCTGCTTGGAGCAGCGCTCTTGCTGGGAGTTCGCACCAAACATACATTGGCAGTGACTAGCCTAACCTTGGTGTGCCTTGCCTACGGTCTCATGCTCCTTGGCAATATTGACGGCGTCACGAATGTTGGTGTCCATCTGCTACTTAATGCAGCGGCCCTGTATTTCGTCCGCCACAACAAGTGCGAATTGCTCAGGTAGAAAAAGAGCTACTTCTCAAAAACGCTATCGATAAGATCCGCGTACTTGTCTGTGACAACGTGCCTCTTGATCTTAAAGGTGTTTGTCATTTCATCGCCGATTTCGAATTCTTTCGGCACTAGCCGGACACGTTGGATATACTCGAAGCTCTTGAATCCGCTGTGGCTTGAGACGAGGCCTTTGATTTCATCCACGACACGTTTTTCCGCATCGTCGCTG
>DKNL01000057.1 GCA_002474325.1 Opitutales bacterium UBA7389 | reverse complement strand
TATGTTCAATATTCCCGGCTTGGAGACGGCCATCCTGGCCAGCTCGCCAATGGTAAGTCCATGTACGTAGGGAATTGAGAAGGCTCCCACATAGCTCTGCCAACGCCGCTCGACGATCGGACCATCGACTTTGAGACCGCCCAGTGGGTTGGGCCGGTCCAGGATGATAACCTCGACACCGTTCTCGAAAGCCGCTTCAAGAGCGAGTTTCATGCAGCTAATATATGTGTAAGATCGAGTGCCTATGTCCTGTAGATCGATGGCGAGTGCGTCGATGCCTGATAGCATGTTCGGCGATGGCTTCCGGTATTTCCCATAGAGTGAGTAAACGGGTAGTCCCGTTCTAGGATCGGTGGCATTGTCTATGGGCTCGTTAGCCTTCTCATTCCCGTAGATTCCGTGTTCCGGCCCGAAAAGGGCTACAAGATTCACGGCTCGATTTTGATGGAGGATGCGAACCGTTGATATTTCCAGGCGATTGACACCTGCTGGATGAGTCAGGAGGCCAACCCGCTTACCCAGTAGTGGGGCGAATCCCTGATCTGCGAGGACGTCGATTCCCAGTTTGATGTGCGGCCGATAGGGGATGTTTCCCGTTTGGCCCTGAACCGCTACTCGAAGAATCGTATTTAAATTTTGGGGAAGTAGTTTTTGGGCCAGCAGCGAATGTGTGGCAATCAGTATCGCGATGATCGAAAATGCGCGTATCATAGGAATAAACTGAGCGGGTTTACCGCCCTAAGTTTAAAAGGTTGAGGGGGTTTGCAGCCGGGGGCAAACCGGAATGCTACTTTTTCGGCATTCTTCGTGGATGAATGGGATGTTTTTCGCTTGGACGAATGGGAAACGGGAGATCATATCGAGGAGAAAGGCGATCGCCAACCTGGCGATTATCCCTCAGATCAATATCGAGAAGGCCGCATGGCCGATTTGCGAAACCATCACTTCCAAACGCAGAGCTTTTATGTCGCGATCTCTCAAAAGGGTCAGAGCCGGACAGATCGCTCACATGTTAGCGAGATTTGTCACTAACTGCGTTCCCGTTATCGCAGGTAGATTCGCTCTAAGAGCCCAGGCGGATGCGAATGCCAGAATGAAATGGATTCCGGCAATCGGCAGGAAGGCGATGACGAATCCAAGTTACAAAGCTAGGCTAACTTCTAGTATACGGAATGACCAGAGGTAGTGGCGTTTGCGGGCTGTATCGGCAAACCACTTGAGCACCGGCTAGCGATGTAAGGCGGCCTTGCGAGGCAAGGGCTGAAGCAACTGTCTGGCCCGTCTGATGCGAATGCGCTTTTGCTTCCGTGCTTAGTGTTCGTAAAGAGTCTCCACTTCGGCGACATCCGTGGGCTATCGTTCGACTTTTGTAGGGTTGGCTTCGGGCTTGCTTCTAGTCCGTAAATTGAGTGATCGGCTAGACCTATTTCAATCTGACACCTCGATTTTACGATTGTTTATGTGAGGGGAATAAATCGGCCCGGATTTCGAAGTCTGTAGCGTCAGACTAGTCGGAGAGAGCGAATTTTTTTCCAATCGCTCTCCTCAAGTTTTGCTCGGTCAATTTTAGTGCCTGCGGGAGGGGAAGGTTTGGCGGAGAAATTTGGCTAATAGAGCTTTGGGGAATTGGGCATTCCGGTATTCGGCCAATACTGCCCGCCATTACCGACAGCCGCTTGCCTTTGTCGATTGCCTCCAGAGAGAGCGTTCCTGGCCCTTTTCCGTGCAGTGAAGACTCGTCGAAGAGTCCTTCACCAGTTATAACCCAGTCGGCCTGAGAAAACTTTTCGTCGAGGCCGATCCACGCTTTCACCAAATTATAGCCAGAAAGGATTCGCCCTCCCAAGCCAGCCTTGAGTCCAAATGCGGCTCCACCTGCGGCTCCCGCTCCTTCGTCATCGGGAAGGGCCGCGTGGGCTCCTGCGGTTGCGACCAGTAGATTGGCCAGTCGCTCCGTTTCGGACTCAAGCTCTTGAAAGCGATCCTCTGTCAGGCCCTTTTGGGGGCCGAATATGGCAGCTCCCCCCCGGCTTCCAAGCAATGGATTGTCGACGTCACAGGCTAAACGTATCTCGAAAGAGCTGGGCAGTTCGCAACGTGGCAGCGAGATCTTAGAGATTTGGGGCCAGATTCGTGGTACTGGAGCCTCATCGATTTCATTTCCGTTCTTATCATGGAAACGGTATCCAAGCTTCCACAACGCTCCGAGAGCCAAATCATGGGTTGCGGATCCGCCGAGACCGATGATTGCTCCATGAGCACCTTTCTTCTGAGCGACTTTCACGAGCTCTCCGAGACCTGCGGTGGTTACGTCCCACGGAGATCTTCCTTCTATCGGCGTGAGAGCGATTCCACTACTCTCAGCCATTTCGATGATCGCGACTTTCTCGATCTCCGAGCTCCAATTAAGGAGCTTACGGGCCGCTAAAGGGATGTTTTGGACGGGAACTAGTCCGAAACGGGCTTCTACTTTGTTTCGCCGAGGATCCATTACCTTTGCAGTGTGGAATTCCCCGTCTAGCACTCCGGTGAGCGTGTCAGAGAAACCATCGCCCCCGTCAGCAAGCGGAGCCGTCTCGATTTGCCAGTCGGGACGATGCCGTCCAACTTCGCTGGCGGCAATCTGGCAGGCTTCCCGGGCTGAAAGGGCGTCTTTAAATTTATCGAAGGCTACGAGGATCCGCATGGGAAAACCGTGATTCGCTGATGCATTTTAGGGGACGATATTCAGTTCGGATCTAACGTCTTTGACGTAGTGGGTATCTAAAGCGATGTCGCGGGCTTTTCGCTCTTCTTCCCGGGAGGAAACTGCACCGGTGAGCGTGACAGATCCGTTGATTACCTCGATTTCGATCCGGGCAGCGTCAATCGAGGATTCGAGTTTCAGGTGCCCACTGATAGCCGCTTTGATTCCGATGTCCTTGGCGGAGTCGATAATCTCCTTGCCCTTTTCGGCGACTTCATCGCGTTCCTTGCGAGTATTCTCCAGTAGCGATTGAGCCCGTTCTTTAAGATTTTCAGTAACCTTCTCGGTAGATTCGGCTGCTTTATTCTTAAGCTCTTCGATCGAAGATTTGGAATTGCCGTCAATCGAGGAATCTTGATCGGAAAGATATAGCGCGGACTTGAAGGATTCTGGGTTGTTGTAGTAGGCCGTTATCATTGCTCCAATGAAAATGCCTAGTATAAGGGCAGTGAAAAAAGTTTTCATAGCTATGGAAATAGGTATCGCTTCTATCCTCTTCATACTGGTGGGTTAGTCAATGAGGGATGGCCAGGGACGGGTAATATTGATTTGAACATATTCCTGAATTCGAGAATCCTATTCGGATGATTTTTATTAGGCTTCTCTTGGCTTCGGTCGCGGTTTTCACTTGGGTAACCCTGATTTGGGCGAATACGGATGTACCGAGCAGCTATCCGACGATCGGCAAGATAAACAAAATGGATGATCGTTTGGACGCATTGATTGAACCCGATGCGCCGATTGAGGTGATTGCTTCTGGTTTTGTTTGGACGGAAGGTCCTGCTTGGAACAAGCAAGGAGCTTATCTCGTATTCTCAGATATCCCTAGGAATGTGGTTATGAAATGGAGTGAAAGCGAAGGCTTGAGAATATTAATGGAGCCATCAGGATACACGGGTATCGATGATTACGGTCGGGAGCCTGGAAGCAATGGATTGCTTTTCGATTCCCAGGGGCGTTTGACCTTGTGCGAGCATGGGGATCGCCGCGTGTCCGTTCTCACGGAAGGGGGAGGCAAGCTAACACTGGCGGACAACTATCGCGGCAAGCGTTTCAATAGTCCGAACGACCTTGTCTATGCGACTAATGGCAATCTGTATTTTACAGACCCTATTTATGGTCTCCCCGATAGGCAAAACGATTCTAGGAGAGAGATGGATTATTGCGGGGTGTATTTGCTACGTCCTGACGGAGAAGTCGTCCTGTTAACAAAGGATTTTACAAGGCCAAACGGCATAGGGCTATCACCGGATGAAAAGACGCTTTATGTTGCCCAATCCGATAGTGCCGATCCGGTTTGGAGGTCGTATCCAATAAGCAATGATGGCACGCTAGGTCGAGGAAAGATATTTTTCGACGCGTTGTCGTATAAGACCGATGGGGTGGGGAATCCGGACGGAATGGCGATCGATCAGGATGGAAATCTTTGGGCGACGGGTCCAGGGGGCATTTATATTTTCTCGCCAAACGGAGATTTGCTTGGACGTATTGAAACGGGCGAGCATTCCAGCAATTGTGCTTGGGGCGATGATGGCTCAACGCTCTACATGACTGTCGATATGTACGTCTGTCGCGTCAAAACGCGAGTCAAGGGGATCGGTTTCTGATAATGAATTAATAGGATGCTCAGGCACTTAGGAAACCTCGGCCTCGATCCACACGGGTTTCGAGCCAAACTCCTCGAGCCAGCAAACTCTCTCGGAGACGATATCGAGCTTTAGCCAGTATTTACCCGGCGTGTCCACGTGAAGGGGAACGTCCGCCTCAAAGTCGTCGCCTGGCTCCAATTCTAAGGGAATCGGGAAGCGGGTGTTGTCTTTCAGAATCTCTTTGGAGCCGTAGTCTAGAAGGCGGGATGCGATATTAATGACACCGATGAAATTCTCGTTTTTAGCGAGCCATCTGGAATCGCCGGTGTTCCTTACGGTAACATGCACGTTCTTACGTTCGCCGGCTTTTAATGATATGCGGCGATGATCGCAATCAAGCTTATAGGCTAGTCCGTTGGACGCATAGCGACTGTCGTTCATCGGCTTGCCTTTCTGGAAATAGAAAATCCCGCTGTTCCGCTGAAAATCGACGATGGAATCCCGCATGCTCTCTGGGGTTGTTCCCGAAATGCATTCACGCCACTCGCTATGGCTTAAAACGTAATCGGGGCTGGCTGCGACTTTAAATACGGGTTCCTCGAAGCCCGCCCGTTGAAAGTGTGATGCCAGGTCTTCCATCTCTAGATCGTTTTCCAGAACATTGAATTCGCGCATCTCGCGTTGCGATTCGGCCGTCAATGAATGAGGTCCAATGGGTTCATTGAATCCAATGGTCCCCCCATTCCTTAAGACACGATAGAACTCCTGGATTATTTCATTCTGGTTAGGGACATGGTGAAAGGCATCGAAACAAATAATCCGATCAATCTCTTCATCCTCAGCAGGTATTCGAATGCCGTCGAAGAGACGCGTGTCCCAAGACGAAAGCGGTTGATTAGGGATAGGATACTCTTCAAAAAGACGACGGCCGAGTCGCAGAGCTTCTTCGGATACATCTACCGCGATAACAGAACACCCCATCTGCCAAATGGATTTGGAAATCCAGCAGGTACCAGCTCCAAAATCGAGCACCTTCATCCCCGGAGCGAGGCGAAGACTCTCGAGCATTAGGCCCAATCGAACCAGCGATTGCGGCGTATGATTGGGCATGGAAAATGGCTTTCCCATTTGGATTTCTGAAGCAGGAAGCTTTTTGTAGTACTCATCTGAGTACCGATTGAAATCTTCGATACTAAGCTCTTCGATCAGCTTCTTTGGATCGATTAGATCAGGTTCCGTTTTGGACTTTTGGGAATCAGAAATCCCTTGCATTTCCGTGAATTAGTAGAATCGAAGGGCTGCTGTGAGCGATATCTTAGGAAACCGTTAAGCAGTCTCGGCAGGCGAATTACCGATAGTCGAATTTGAGAAGACAGATTGGAAAAGCTTGGGCATTGATCTATCCGTAGGCGGCTCCCGTATCCACGTCGATTACTCGGTAGTTCTCGATGTGAAAATGCGGGTCCGAACGGAAGGTTAGCTGCGCGTGATAGTCTTTTTCCAGGCTGATCAGCAAATCGGCATCCTCTTCTCTTAGGCGATCGATAATCGCCGGATTGACCAGGACGCGCAGCTTTATGGGTTTGTCTGGGTCTGTGGCTCGATTACGGGCCCGACGAACGATTCCCGATAGTTTTCTTTGCAATTCTACACTAACGGTTGTGGCGGATTTTATGATCCCCTTGCCGCGACAGTATGGACAATCTGTATACAGACCGGAAGACACGCTTTCCTGCATTCGCTGACGCGTCATTTGCATGATCCCTAGTGCAGAGATCGGAAGAATATGCGTCTTAGCCTTGTCCAGGGCCATGTACCGCCTCATCCGGTTGAGGATAGCATTCCGGTGCTTCCGTTGCTTCATATCGATGAAGTCGATAATAATCAGCCCACCTATATTGCGGAGACGTATCTGCCGGGCGATTTCCGCTGCGGCTTCGCTATTGACTTGGAAAATAGTGTCGTTCTCGTTGCCCTTATTCTTATGGGAGCCTGTGTTAACGTCGATGGCTATTAGGGCCTCAGTCTCGTCGATCACGATGGCTCCCCCCGACGGCAGCGGTACCGCCCGCTGAAACGTTTGCTCAATCTGGTTTTCGATATTGTAGCGCTCGAATATGGGTATGCTATCCGTGTACAGATGGATCTTATTCGTCGATCGTTTCGAAATTTGGCCGACGTCCTCGACAACTGATTTGTGATCATCTGGGTTGTCGATCAGCACGCGATCGATATTCTCGGTCAGGAAGTCCCGCACAGTCCGCTCGCTCAGATCGGGTTCTTTGTAAAGGCATGACGGCGCTTTTACGGTATCGATCTTATTCTGGATCTTATCCCAGGTTTTGAGCATTATATGCAGGTCTCTTACGAAGTAGCGTTCCTTTTTCCCTTCCCCGGCTGTTCGTATGATGATACCCATACCACCGGGTATAGTCAGGCTTTGAATGATCTTTTTCAGTCGATTACGCTCCTTAGGGTCCTCGATTTTCCGAGAGATGCCGCATTGGTCGGAATAGGGCATCAACACGAGAAAGCGTCCCGGCAATGAAAGATTCGTGGTGGTCCTGGGCCCTTTTGTGCCGATCGGGCCTTTGGTTACCTGGATGACGATTTCGGTGCCAATCGGGTAGTGATTGGGGATATCCTTGATCGTAATCTTCTTATGTTTCTTCTTATTTTTGGAACGGTTGACCCGCACGATTTCCACGGAGGAATCCGCTGCCTGCGGTAAAATATCCCAATAATGCAAAAATGCGTTCCTGGGCAGGCCGATATCAACGAAGGCGGCCTTCAATCCCGGGTCTAGGTTCTTGATCTTGCCCTTAAAGATACCTCCGACGATTCTCTGGGCACTTCGACGGCGTTCGATATCGAACTTGTCCAAAATGCCATCGACTAGGAGACCCACTCGGGTCTCCAACGGCTCAGCATTGATGATCAGTTCCCGATAGGGTTCTTTCTCTTTCTTGAATTTCTCGACGATTTTTGTCAGAAGCGGGCGACTCTTGGATCGCTTGTCAGCCTCTTTTTTCAGTTTAGCTTGATCAACAGGCTTCGCAGGTTTCCGCGAAGGAGGATTATGAAGCTCTTCTTCATGTTTAGTCGAGGAGTCCGAGTTTTCGGTATTGATATTGTTTTCGCTCATTCTGTAACGTTTCCGAGTTAGCAGAAGGCACCGGATCATAGTGGTAGGACCGTGTTAAGAAATTCTGTTTCAGGAATTGCATAAATTAGAACTCCTTACGAAATCTATACACGCTTTGTGCCAGCCCTTGCAGGACGCAGCAGCTCACCATGAAGGTGCCTCCGTGACTTAAGAACGGAAGCGGTAGTCCAGTTATTGGCATCAACCCGATTGTCATTGCGATGTTAACGAAAACATGAATCGAAAATAGCGTCGCGACACCGATAACCAAAAGCGTACCAAAGCGGTCGCGAGCGATTGTGGCGATGCGAATGCTGTTTCCAATTAGCAAACCGAATAGGGTGACGACGACTACGCTTCCCAAAAAGCCTGTTTCTTCCGCGATGACGGAAAAAATGAAGTCGTTATGAGCCACTGCTCGAGGCAGATAGCCCAGTTGGGCCTGGGTGCCATTTAGGTATCCTTTACCTAGGAGGCCGCCAGATCCCACGGAAATTATTGATTGCTCCCGATTCCAGCCGGCGTCTCTTCGATCGACTTTGTCGGGATAAATAAAGCCCATAATGCGTTGCCGCTGATAGTTCTTTAGGAGAGGGATCCAGTAGTAGGGCTGCTCAACGACTTGCTCCTCTTTCGCCTCCGCTTTGGCGATCACGTATTCACTATACCTATGGGTGTCCAACAGAGCCAATCCAACGAGAACCGCGAAAATAGCGAAGGCGGTTGTAAAGAATGACTTGGTGAGATTCGATGCGTAGAGCTGAGCGAACACGACAGAAGGAATGACTAACGCTGACCCAAGGTCGGGCTGGAACAAGATGAATAAGAATGGAATAGAAATCGCAAGCGCCATTTTCGCTAGTGTTAGACGGGATTCTTTGAGCGTACCCATCTCCGAGCGGGTCAGTAAACTGGCTCCGATAACGAGGCAGGCGAGTTTTGCCAGTTCGCTCGGCTGAACGGTGGCCACCCCCACATCCAGCCAGCGCTTGGCGTGATACCGAGTGACTCCAAGAGGCGTGAACTCGACGAGGGCGAGCAGCAAGAGACCCAGAGAATAGAGCCAGTGCGAGTACTTCAGGAAGATCTTGTAGTCGAGGTAGGAGACCACTGTGTAGGCGGTCAGCCCCACGAAGATCCAAACGATCTGGCGAATCCAATCATTGCTTTGCTGATAGTGTTGGGCACTGTAGATAAAGAAAACGCCAATGATCGATAGAACGATCAGGCACAACAGGGAGATCGGGTCGAACCTGGAGTGCGATTTGCTTACGGTTGAGCGTGACACTTTTGGGATGGCCTGAGAGGCCGTATACAGATTTTTGAACGAGTGCAACTCGGGTTGAAAGAAAAATATGGCAGGTTTGGAAACTAATACCCGCGATCGTGTCGTATATGCCTCTGTCATTGCTTTGGGAGCGATCTTATTGAGAACCTTTAGGCCTAATAGGCAGGTGTTTCGGGGGCCTTTGTGCACTCTGAAAAAGCCCTCGTGATTATAGCGAGGGCTTTATTCTCTACCAAGAATTGCCGATTGATCCCGATCGCCCCTCTAATACCCTTGTGAGACACAAGTTGAATTGCGATACTATTGTGCGTGGTAATTGTCGAAGAGGCTAAATTATGAAAGGGGAGTTGGTAAAGGCTCGGATTGATCGATGGCTTTGGGCCGTTCGGCTTTTCAGAACGAGGGCTTTGGCTACGGAAGCTTGCCGTGGCGGGAAAATCCGCGTTCGAGAAGACAAGGTAAAGCCTTCTTATTCCATCAAAGCTGGAGAAACCGTGACTATTCAATCGGGGCCCATAACGAAAACGGTTCGAGTGCTGGGAGTAATTGAAAAGCGATTGGGAGCGAAACTGGTGGCAGATTACTTAGAAGATCTAACCCCCCCCGAGGAATACGAGCTCTTGAGAATGACGGCTGCCCAAAAGGCTCTCCGGCGCGACAGAGGAACGGGCCGGCCGACGAAACGTGATCGCAGGGAAATCGAACGCTTGTTCGGAGATGAGTAGTTTGCACCTTTTCTAGTTAGCGATTGATCCCCGTTTGTCTGGATGGCGGTTTCGCGTTCGCTAGCGGATAGCGAGAAAAAAGATGGCGTCCATCAATAAAGCTGTTTGCATCGGGTTGAATGAGCGGCCCTCCTCCATTAGGAAAAGTCATTGTTTTCCCGCTAGTTGTCGCGACCTTCCTAGCGGTTGCTATTATCGTTTTTGCTCCTCAGCTCGGGGTATTCGCTTGGGGATCTGCCTGGATAGGAACCTTCGCCGTACTGATGGTCTGGAATTTCTTGAGCCATGCCAGGAAGTAGCGACGCAGGCAGAAAAGAACTTTCTGAAGCAGGCACATCGTATCCAACCATCGATGAATTGTTTCAGGCGATTCTGGAAGCCCGCCAACAGGTTTACGGAATAGCAAAGCCTACGCCCTTCCATCGCTTAAGCGAGGAGGAGAACGTGTACATAAAGCGAGAAGATCAGTCTCCGATTCATGCCTACAAGTGGCGAGGAGCCTACAACCGAATGCGATTGCTTAGCACTGAGGAAAGAATGCATGGGGTCGTTTGTGCCTCGGCGGGCAATCATGCTCAAGGGGTTGCCTTGGCTACACAGGCGCTAGAAACGCATGCTGAGGTCTTTATGCCCAGATCGACGCCGCTCATGAAACAGGAGGCGGTCAAATCTATTGGTGGTGATGCCGTTCATGTGAGACTTGAGGGCGATTCCTATGACGATGCCTCGCGGGTCGCCAAAGCCTTCAGCGAGCAGGAAGAAAAGACTTTTATTCATCCCTATGACGACTTGGCGGTTATGGCTGGCCAAGGTACTTTGGCTGACGAAATCGTTATGTCGGGCGAGGGAGCCTTCGATATTGCCTATTTGCAAATAGGTGGCGGTGGTATGGCGGCTGGCGTGGCGTGTTGGCTCAAGCGCTACTATCCGGATATTGAAATAGTAGGGGTTGAAGGGATAGACCAGGCGTCGATGGCAGCGGCTATGAAAGCTGGAAGGCCCGTTGAACTAGAATACTTGGATGTATTTTGTGATGGAACAGCCGTTAAGAAGGCTGGCGAGTTGACTAGTCACTTTTGCCGGCAGCTGATCGATCGGTACCTGACGGTATCCAATGATGAGGTTTGTGCAGCGATGCAACTGCTTTGGGACACTCACCGGCAAGTCCCAGAGCCGGCGGGGGCCATGGGTTTGGCGGGATGGCTTCTGGAAAAAGAGACACTCTCCGGAAAGAGGGCCCTAGCGATTGTATGCGGCTCCAACATGGATTTTGGCCAGCTTTCCTACATCGTTCGGCATGCCGGTATCGGATCAGCTAATAGAAGGTACTATCGCTTCTCGATTCCGGAGAGAAAGGGAGCGTTGCTGGATCTGCTGGAAACGTTTCTGGATTCGGTAAACATCATCGAGTTTCAGCATGGAATGTCGAACCTGGAAGAGGCGTGGCCCATTTTAGGTATCGATGCAATGCCGGAAACTTTTTCAGCCCTCGAAGACCAATTGCGGAAATTGGGTATCCGCTTCGAAGATGCTACGGGAGACGAGGATGTCGAATTCCGTATTATCCGTTACAATTCCGAACTCATTCGGTATCCCTGCTTTATCAAAATCGAATTCCCAGAGCGAGCGGGAGCATTGCGTGAATTCTTGGTCAGTCATTGCCAGCAAGCGAGCATCGTGTATTTTAATTATAGCTACACTGGAGAACGCGTTGGACGGGCGCTTATCGGTTTCGACTTCGATTCTGTAAGTGGGCGAGAGGAGTTTCGCAAAGGGATTTTTGAACGTCCTGCCGTTCTCCGCGATGTTAGGGAAATCTCCGCTTCCGCATTGGAGCGTATAGTTTGAAATATGTTTACGTTCATCGATTTATTCGCGGGGATTGGGGGATTCAGAGTCGGATTAGAGCGATTAGGTGGCCAATGCGTATTTAGCTCCGAGATAGATAGGCATGCAGCGGCAACCTATGAGCGGAATTTCGGCGAAAAGCCGGCTGGCGATATCACTAGAATCCATCCCGATGAAGTACCACGCCATGACGTCCTGTGCGGCGGCTTTCCTTGCCAGCCTTTCTCAGTGAGCGGCAAGCAGAGAGGATTTGAGGATGCTCGAGGGACGCTGTTTTTCGAAGTCATGCGCCTCGTTGAGGCTCAGCGTCCGAGGGCCGTGTTTTTGGAGAATGTAGCCAACTATGCCCGTCACCAAAATGGAGACACATTGAAGAGGACGGTAGACATGCTAAAGGAAGAAGGATATTGTGTGTCTCATGCCATCTTGAACGCTTCTGATTTTGGCGTGCCTCAGGCCAGAAGGCGTCTCTATATCGTGGGATTGAGGAGCGATGTTAAGTCTGAGGCGTTCGAGTTTCCCAAGTCGTCGGATAGCGAGGCGGAAGTTGCCATCAAGGATATCCTGCTCTCGAACTCCAAAGCCAGCGATCAAATTATCGAAAGGAACGACATTCGATTTGATGAAAAGAAGACGCGATTAGCTACAGGGAGGCCTTTGCAAATCGGAACCATCAATAAGGGCGGCCAGGGCGAGCGTATTTATTCCATAGATGGCCATGGTATAACGCTATCTGCTCATGGTGGAGGAGCAGCGGCAAAAACGGGGGCCTACTGGGTCGACGGAGTCGTTCGTAGGCTGCATCCGATTGAATGCCGACGAATGATGGGGTTCCCGGAGTGGTTTTCCATCGATTCTCGCCCAGCCCAGGCTTATAAGCAATTCGGCAATGCGGTGGTTGTTCCTGTGATTGAAGCTATCGGCAAAAGAATGCTAGAATCAGCGGATCTCGCCTGGAAACAATCTGAATGGAGGTTCGGCGAATCACGGAAGGCTAGAAGTCGAGAAACGACGTCATAGTCTGCGTGCGAGCTTGCTTGTGAGTGGCGCTTAGGCTTGCTTCATGATTGATCAACCCAAAATGAAAAAGGCGAAAGACAAACGTTCGGTCGATATGCAGATTATGCGGGACTGGGTAAACCCGGGATCACGGGTGCTTGATTTGGGATGCGGTCGCGGTGTTTTACTCGAGTATCTGATGCAGACTCGAGACGTGGACGGCGTGGGGGTCGACCTCAATTTCGATAAGATCCATGCT
>DKNL01000214.1 GCA_002474325.1 Opitutales bacterium UBA7389 | reverse complement strand
TTGGTTGCAGAGAAACCTGGATTTACAGCGGATTGATGGCGTCCCCGCTTGACAGGGCGTTCTGCCACTGTAGAACGATGGCCTCATGGAGGCTGCCCTTACAGAACCTGTACTCGTTCTGAATCGGTTATGGCAGGCGGTGAATGTCATATCCGTCAAACGAGCTTTTTCCCTCCTGGCTACAGGGCACGCGAGCGTGGTATTTGCCAAGGACGAGGATTTCCGAATCTTCGATATGATGGATTGGGTCGATTTTTCCCGCTGCAATCCGCCACTTGCCGAAATTGAGTTAGTGCGAACTGTTCGCCACCCGATTCGCGTACCGAAAGTCATACTGCTATCGATTTTCGATAAGATGCCTAAAAAGGAGCTCAAACTGACCCGCAAAAACGTTTTCGAGCGGGACAAGCATCGTTGCCAGTATTGCGACAAGAAGCTGCCATCCGAAGATTTGAATTTGGATCATGTGATTCCCAGACACTACGGGGGCAAGACGACTTGGGAGAACATCGTTTGCTCCTGTATCAAGTGCAATTCCCGAAAAGCAAACCGGCTACCACACGAGGCTGGCATGCGTTTGATGCGCAAGCCGTCGAAGCCGCAATGGCGACCGGTGATCAGTATCGCCGCACGAGGGAAGAAACATAAAGAGTGGCGGCATTTTATTGACGTCGCCTACTGGAACGTAGAGCTGGAAAGCTAGAAGCTATCCTGCTCAACGGCATTCAAGATAGATTCGGAACAGACTCTAGTTGTCTTCGATTGGCAACTCGATTCGCAGGGTGGAGCCCTGTTCACTGGATTCGGTAACGGAAACGTCTCCTCGGTGGGATCGCAGGATTCGTTTTACGATCGATAGCCCGAGTCCAGTACCTTCTGGCTTATTTGTCAGGAAAGAGTCGAAAATCCGGTTTTGTATCGATTCGGGTATGCCTGATCCGGTATCTTTGAAATAGATAGCTAGTCGCCGGTTTCCGGATACGTTTTCGACCTTCTTGGTAATAGTCAGAGAGCCTCCGTGCGGCATGGCCTCGGAAGCGTTGAGTATGATGTTGAGAAACACTTGCTGGAGTTGCCCTTTGTTGCCGTATATCTCTAAAGGCTGGTCTAGTTTTAAATGGTGCAGCTTGATTCGCTGCTGACTCATCTTCAGCCGGACAAGGAGCAAAGTATCGCTGATGAGTTCATCGATTGGGCAATGGGAGTACAAGTCTTCCCTGTTCTTGCCGAAGGATAGAACGCGGGAAACGATTTCCTCCAATTGATTGATTTTCTCTTTTATGATTTGCGTATCTTTGTTGCGGGGATCAGAGCTGTCGTATTGCAAGTCTAGCGATCCAAAGAGTAGCTTGATAACAGTCAGCGGGTTGCGTATCTCGTGAGCGATTTCCGCTGACAGGAGCCCAAGAGTCGTCAGTCGCTCGCTCTTTCGCAACAAATCTTCACTGTTGAATACCCGAGCATAAAGGTGGGCATTCTGGGCGGCGGCCGCTGAAAGGGAAGCAAAGGCCTGTAACAGCCGTTTTTCATCATTCGGAAAGCGATGGCGAACTTGTGTGAAAATATTGATGACACCGATAACTTCCCCTTCGTAAATCATGGGAGTAGAGAGGCAGGAAACAACGTCTTCCTGTTGAGGTGTATCCAAAAGATCTAGATAACCGGGGGTAGTGATGTTGGGGAATTCGATTTGCTTTCGCGTTTGAATAGCGGAAGCGCTCATGCTCTCTTCAATTCGCAAGGTTTCTACGCGTGATTGGAATTTGCCGGAAGATGGTCGTACGGCCTTCAAGGTAACCAAGCCTAGTTTTTTGTCGTAAAGCTGTAAAGTGGACATCCGTGCTCCTGTTAGATCAAGCGCGGCTTCGGTTATGCTGTCCCATAGGTTTTGTATCTCAAGATTAGATACAACATTTTGCCCGACGTCGATCAAAGCGTTGAGCTGCTCGGACTGATTCCTTAGCTGCCTTTGCCTCCAAACGCACTGGAGTGAGTAGACGGCTTCATCCGCAATGGATTGCAAGCGTACCATATCGTTCTCTTTATATTGGCCGGGTTTCTCGGACTCAACGCTGACAACGCCAATGATTTGACCTTCGGAAAAGAGCGGTACGGCCATTTTACATCTAACTTCATCCAATAGCTTGACGTAGTATGGGCTTTGCTTGACATCCGCGACCAGCATAGGCGTTCCCTTGAAAGCCACTCGTCCCGATATACCCTTTCCCAGGTGTAAGGCGTAGTCGTCTAATTCTGATGGATACCCGAGCGCGTATTCGATTTCCAATAATCCAGTATCTGGGCTAATAAGGGCAATGGACGCTGAACTAGGCCGAAATAGCTGTTGGATGGCTTCCATAATGGCCTGATAAGCGTCGCGGACATTGAAGGCTGCACTACCTGCTTGGCTGATTCGATAAAGGCAGAGAAGAAGAGCGGAATCTTCGATTTTGTCGTTTTTGTTATCCTGTTTCATCTTGCTTCAATGGCGACTGCAGAGTCGATACGGGAATAGATGCCGCCTCCGAGCAAACGTTCTCCGTCATAGATCGCCATGACTTGGCCAAGAGCTAGAGCTCGTTGCGGCGTCTCGAAATTGATTTCGGCAAATCCTTTTCCCGTTGGCTTGCAGATTGCCGGTATTCGTGGATCTCGGTAGCGAGTTTTCACCTCGATGGAGGTTTCCTGGCTGATTGGATCCGCGAAAAAACTCATATCGGTAATCTGGCAGCTTTTAGCGTATAGGCCTGGGGCGTCGGGCGATTCGAAAGCGACAAGCAAGGCTTTTCGGATCGGATCTTTTCCCACAACGACGTAATTCTGGTGATCGCAATTAGAAGGAACGCCGATTCCTTTACGCTGGCCGATGGTGAAGTAGTGAAGTCCTTTGTGCTCTCCTAGAATGGTATGGTCCTCTGCTTTTAGGATAGGACCGGGATCGTCGAGAACATATTCCTTTAGGAAGTCCTGCATCTTTATATTTCCGATAAAGCAGATCCCTTGGCTGTCTTTCTTTTCCGCGTTGGGTAAGCCAACCTTTCGAGCGGCATCCCTCAGTTCCGGCTTAGTGAGATCGCCTATAGGAAAGTGCGCTCGCTGCACTTGTTCCCGTCGCATCATAGCCAGGAAGTAGGTTTGGTCTTTGTTCTTATCTATCCCTTCTATAAGAACGGGATCATCGGTAGATCTTTTGAGACGGGCGTAGTGGCCAGTGGCTACCGTGTCGAAGCCATGATTGACCGCGTAGTCAAGGAATACCCCGAATTTGATTTCCCGGTTGCACATTACATCTGGGTTGGGAGTGGTCCCTGACTTGTAGCCGGCTAGTAGGTAGTTCACGATCCTAGACCGGTAGTCTTCCATCAAGTTGACGACGCGGAAAGGGATGCCGAGTTTATCCGAAACGGCGCTAGCATCCTCAATGTCCTGCTGCCACGGGCATTCTCCAAGAATCTCGTCTTCGTTGATCCAATTCTTCATGTAGGCGCCCTCGATCTCGTAGCCTTGCTGCTGCAAGCGGAGAGCGGCAACGCTGCTGTCTACGCCGCCTGACATCGCTACTAGGATCTTTTCGCCCATGTTCCAATCAGGAGACACTCTTGAGGGAGTCGCAAGCTCGGATGTCGTTCGAGGGAATGTGGTCAATAGCGAGCGGCCTGGAGAGAAAGGAGCTTTACCGATAGGATTCTCGTATCCTCATTTTCGCCGACCAAAGAGGGGACAAAGTAGCGGTTGCAGCATAGCGTGACGCTGATCTCGACAGAGTCCGATGATTGGATGGGGGCTTTGATTCTCCTGGTAACACCGTCGGTGGACCAATTTTGGAAGGTTGAGCCTTGTAAGACCAGCCAAACTTTGGCGTTTTGCTCAGCGAGCGATTCGGGCATTTCGATAGTCGCTCGAATCCATTTTGTATTGGGAGAAATTGTCAGGTTTGTTTCGTCGTAGGGGCCTATCCATCGATTTGGGCAAAGCACATTTGGAATTTCGTCCCTGGGCCGAAATTTTCTGGCTAGCGATCCCCATCCCAGCGTCCCAGCGAGCGGAAAGAGCAACCTGGGCCCAATCTGGGTTGGAGCGTTCCAAAAGGCTACGATGCCTCGCAGGCAAGCCTCGCTATAGCGGCGGGCCATCAAGGCGGATTCAGCCCGTCTCAAGGAGGCTATCGCCTCTGGCCGGCTACTTCGGTTGTGGAGTCGAAAAGAAATTTCACATCGCCAACGCAAGGGCGAACGCCAAGAGCCCCAGTATTTACGACTGATTTCCTCGCACTCAAGAATAAGAGACGGGTGACTTTTGTTAACGGTCTTAGAATCGTCATGCAATCGATAGTGGCTCCAAATCTCAGGAACGGGATGGAAGCGAAATAGAGCGCTGAATCTACAAAATAAGTCATAGTCGACCGCATGCGGAATCGTCGTATCCAATTCCCCGCAGGCTTCCCAGACGCTTCGGTGCCAAAATGTGGATGGCTGGGGGATTTGGTTGAAACCTCGTTTCCAGATGGAGAGTTGGTCGAAGTGATTTCGGTAAGTCCAGGGATGATCCTTGGATTGCTTCGATGCGTCGCTGCCGAAAAAGCGGCTTCGCCCAAATACCACGTAGCGCTGGCGATCGGGATCGATTTCTTGGGCGACTCGTTTCAAACACTCCTTTTCCAACAGATCGTCAGAGTTTAAGAATCCCATAATATCTCCAGTTGATCGGCGAAAACCTCGATTAATGGCGTCCGCTTGGCCCGCGTCGTCCTCAACGAAGAGCGTAAATAGTTCTGGCCGCTCTGCGGCGAATTGCCTGGCGACACCTTGAGAGCCGTCAGTTGAGCCGCCATCCTGTATGATTACTTCCAGATTTGGGTAGTCCTGATCGACGAGGCTTTGTAAGGTGGCGGCCAAGTACTTTCCTTGATTGAACGAAGGAGTGACAATTGATATTCTTGGAGGACCGTTCATTCGCGACGCGCCAAAGGGCGGCCAAGCCCAGAAAAGCGAAGTTTCTTAGAAAGAGTTACGACTGGAGCATAGCGAGGCAAGTGCTATAAGCGACGGTATTTAACCCGACTAGACTGAAGACAGGACTGGCTTTTTTCGGATTTGGCACGATAGAGCTCACCTGTTCTTCATGAGCCCTGAATCGTTTTGAGTAGAGATCGAACAAATTCTCGGCGAGTTTAAAAGAGATTCCTGCGTCCGGTTTTGAAGTAGGCTCAGTATTCCAATTATACTCAGATCTAGACGGTTGTCGTTCTAGCTTGTAAAGCTGAGCAATATGACATTGTGGTTTGGTCGGAATCATGTCCTCTCACGAGTCGCATCGCATTGCCAAAGCTTTCTTAGATTCGCCCAAGGGTGGAGTGATTGAGCTCAACTACGATTGGAAGGCCCGAAAGCTTCCGAGAATCAGCTTGGAAACGACTTCGGTCCGCGAATTGGATATCTATCGTCTCCCTGAAACCGATTTTGCGATTAAGAGCCGCTACTATATCGATGATGCAGGCAACGCGGTCTTTGTCTTGTCTCGCGACGAGTGCCCGGAATTTAGATACGGAGAAAACGATCTGTTCCTAGTTGGTGCATTCAATGGTTGGCAGGAAGGCGTTGGCGAGAGCGATTGGCGGTTGGAGCCTGCCCGGTTTGGAGAAGCTTCCATATTATCGATTGAAATTCCTATCGAGAAATTGGGATCCGCTGGCGATACCGCCTTCAAATTTGTTACCACTTACCATCGATGGCTGGTAGTTGATGACGAAGCGCCAAATATTGCCGACGACGGAATGGGGAATTCCAACTACTTGTTCTCGATCAGACGAAGCGGTCGCCATCGATTTCGCTTTGAAATAGCTGAGCGCTTTGACCTTTCTGAGACGCACACGCTAATCTACCATGGTGGAACGAAGCTGCACCGGAAACGGCTGGATCCCGGAGCTCTTTTGCTCAGCTTGCACTCGGAAAAGGCATTGGGGGCAATCGTAGAGAACGATTCGACGATTTTCCGGTTGTTCGCCCCGCGGGCGAAATGGGTGAAGCTCGGTTTGGCTAGGAATGGCACAACGGAAGATGTCGATTGGGTTCCAATGAGCCCGACCGATGATTATGTGTGGGAAACAACGTTGCGGGAGAATTTAGAAGGTAGCTTCTATTGGTTTAGGCTAGATGGACCGGACGCGTTGGGGACCGCCTTCGATAAGAATTTCAATATCCTGGATCCGTACGCGAAGGCCTGTGTCGGGCGAGAGGGCCCAGGCATTGTGGTCGATGACAGACGGTACACGCCAATCAAGCCTTTCCGGGCACCGTCTTGGCAGGATATTGTTATTCTGGAGGGCCACACGCGGGATCTCGTGGCTGGGGAGGCTGGGACAGCCCGTCCATTGGGCTTTAAGGACCTGCAAGCAGCCGTTGAGAAGGAGGATTTCTATCCTTCGACAATGGGAATAAACGCATTAGAACTTCAGCCAATCCAAGAGAATGATAGCCAGTCCCCTGGTGAATATCACTGGGGATACATGACGGCTAATTACTTTTCGCCGGCTTCTGCCTACGCAACAGATCCTGCCGCGGCGACTCAGATTCAGGAGTTCATGGACTTAGTGGAAAGTATCCACAATTGCGATATGGCGGTGATCATCGATGTGGTTTATAATCATGTGGGGGAACCAGCCCATTTGCTTTTCGTTGATAAGCGCTATTACTTCCATCTGGAGCCAGATGGGGGGTTGACGAATTGGAGCGGCTGCGGCAACGACCTGCGTTGCGACACCCCTATGGGCCGGAGACTTATCATAGACAGTCTTAAGCGATTCGTGCAATTCTATGGCGTCGATGGCTTTCGTTTCGATTTAGCGGATCTCGTTGGGAAGCCTACTCTAATCGAGATCGAAAAAGAGCTTAAGTCAATTCGGCCCGATATCATCCTTATCGCCGAGCCTTGGAGTTTTAGGGGACACATTGGCAGGGAACTTAAGGATACTGGTTATGCGTCATGGAATGATGGTTACCGCGAATCAATCAGGGCCTATGTCTTGGGGAAATTAGGAGCCGACGAATTGTTTCATTTCCTCTCAGGTTCGCCCGATGACTACGCGAGCTGGCCCTCGCAAACCGTAAACTATACGGAGTCTCACGACGATCGGGCTTGCATTGACGTGATAACTGAGAGAGCGGACTTCGATGGATCTCGTCCGACAGTATCCGATATCCGGCGTTCACACATGATATTCGCTCTTTTGATGGTATCTATAGGAATACCTATGCTACATGCGGGCCAGGACTTTTTGCATTCAAAGGGTGGATTAAATAACACCTATCAACGAGGTGATCTTAATGCCCTTAGTTTTCGTCGCAGAGCGGAATTCGCGGTTTCGAGTGAATATGTTAGCTCGTGGATCGCGTTTCGGCAGTCGGAATTGGGCCGATTGCTTCGCCATTACAGCCGCGCTACGGTTGGGTTCTTCAAATGTCGAAAGGCTAGTGGCCGCAATGCGTTGGCAGTCCTCTACAACGCGGACAAAAGCCGAGGGCCGCACCAGTTGTTGTTCGCCGTAAATCCCGATTTCGAAGAGTTGGTTTTGCCTTTGGGTGATTGGAAGGGCTCGTGGAGGCAATTGGCGGATCATGACCGATTTTGGGGGTTCGACGATGTTACGGTTCGCAACGATTTAGATGGTGAGCTGCGCTTACCCCCTCTCGCCTCGGGCTTGTGGATGCGGACCGAGTCTTAGGAAGAACGGCATCTTTTTTTGGCTGGAGAGTTGGCTCAAATTGGAGCTAGGGAACGGGCAAATTGACACGTTTTAAACCCTTGATTTTATGCGGAGGGCGCCATCTACTCCCGACTCGCCTGGTTTTTGGGGTAATCCTGAGTTCCCAGAATCCTACTAAACAAAGACGACAACCAGCAATAAATAAGAACGATGGCTGTAAAAGTAGCTATTAATGGATTCGGCCGGATCGGCCGCCTCGTATTCCGCGCAATCGTCGACCAGGGTCTCCTGGGCGACGAAGTAGAAGTGGTAGCAGTAAACGATTTAGTTCCTGCTAACAACTTGGCATACCTGCTCAAGTACGATACGACTCAAGGTCGTTTCAACGGTACCGTGGAAGCACAAGGTGACGATACCTTGGTCGTAAATGGGCAGAATATAAAGTGTCTCGCGCTCCGCGAATTTCCGGCCAACTTGCCGTGGGGCGATTTGGGGGTAGATATCGTCATCGAGTCGACAGGTTTGTTCGTGCAAGACGAGAAGGCTCAAGGGCACATCGCCGCGGGCGCGAAGAAAGTAATCATTTCCGCTCCGGGCAAGGGAGACAAGGTTAAGACGGTAGTCCTCGGTGTGAACGACGATACGCTGACGGCTGAAGATACGCTAATCTCCAATGCGTCGTGCACAACGAACTGCTTGGCGCCAATCACCAAGGTCGTTCTTGACAATTTTGGAATTGAAGAAGGATTGATGACGACCGTTCATAGCTACACAGCCACTCAGAAAACCGTGGATGGCCCCTCTCCTAAAGACATGAAAGGGGGCCGAGCTGCGGCTATGAATATCATCCCGTCCTCCACTGGAGCAGCTAAGGCAGTGGGTCTCGTCATTCCGGAAGTTCAAGGCAAACTGACTGGTATGGCTTTCCGTGTTCCGACGCCAACCGTTTCTGTCGTCGACTTGACTGTTCGTACGACGAAGGCGACTTCCTACGAAGAAATTTGCCAAAAAATGAAGGAAGCCTCCGAGGGCGCCTTGAAGGGTATTCTGGAATACACGGAAGATGAAGTGGCTTCTTCGGATTTCATCCATTGCCCGGCTTCCTCTATTTTTGATGCCGGTTCCGGTATCGCCCTGACGGAAAACTTCTTCAAACTCGTAAGTTGGTACGATAACGAGTGGGGCTACAGTAACCGCGTGGTCGATCTGCTTAAGAAGATCTCCTAGATAAGCTTTTTCGGTCCTTTGCCCGGATTATCGGGCAAAGGGCTTTTCTTTTTCCAATTCTGGCCTTGTGCCGAATATTCCAACCAATGAGTTCGGCTATTAGTTCGATCCGATCGCCATGGCGAAGAAAACGATTCAAGATACAGATCTAAGCGGCAAGCGAGCTGTGATTCGCGTTGATTTCAATGTGCCTTTGCAGGACGGCAAGGTTTCCGACAAAACTCGGATATTAGGAGCGCTGCCCACTATTAAACACGTCATAGAACAGGGAGGGACGGCGGTTTTGCTGAGCCACCTAGGACGGCCTAAGGGAGAGGCCAACCCTAAGTATTCTTTGGCTCCCGTAGCGGAAGCGCTTTCAACAGAGCTGGGCCAGCCCGTCATCTTCGTTCCAGAGTCCGCTGGCGAAGTTGCCGAGAAAGCGGTTTCAGAATTAACGTCCGGCTCGGTAGCCCTCTTGGAGAACGTCCGTTATCATCCGGGTGAAGAAAAGAATGATCTGGAATTGGCCCAGTCATTCGCTAGCTTGGGCGATATCTATATCAACGATGCTTTTGGAACGGCTCATCGAGCCCATGCCTCGACTGCAGGTATCGCTCAATATCTTCAGCCTGCCGTCGCCGGTTATTTGATACAGAAAGAACTGGAATACCTGGGGGAGAAGACCGAGGATGCGGAAAGCCCGTTTGTGGTTATTCTGGGTGGGGCCAAAGTGAGCGATAAGATCACTGTTATCGATCGTCTGCTGGAAAAAGCCGATACGATTCTCATTGGGGGAGCGATGGCATACACCTTTGCCCTAGCTAATGGCAAGACAGTGGGTGATAGTCTTTCCGAGCCCGACTTCGTGGATACGGCCCGATCGGCGATGAAAAAGGCTGAAGAAAAAGGGGTTAAGTTCCTGTTGCCGGTGGACAATATGATCGTCGACTCGCTCGATTTTGACAACATGTCGGTTGGCAATATCAGCGCATCGGACGAGAAAGGCAATATTCCCGATGGTTGGGAAGGCGTCGACATCGGGCCGAAGACGATGGAATTGTATGCCAAGGAATTGGCGGAGGCCCGAACTATTCTCATGAACGGGCCAATGGGAATCTTCGAAATCGAGGCCTGCAGCAAAGGCACCTTCGCTATAGCGGAAGCAGTGGCGAAGAACCCGGAAGCTATCTCCATCATAGGAGGAGGCGATTCCGTCAAAGCGATCAATCAGGCGGGTTTCGGCGGTGACGTTTCCTTTATCAGCACTGGGGGAGGCGCTAGCCTGGAGTTTTTGGAGGGCAAGGCCCTTCCTGGCGTGGAAGCCCTTGAAGACAAGTAATCAGAATTTAAGGATTATTCGAAATGAGCAGAAAATATATTATCGCAGGCAATTGGAAGATGAATATGACTTGTACTGAATCTATTGAGTACATGACCGTATTAATTCCATTGTTGAAAGATATACCGAAAGACAGAGAAGTTGTTATTGCTCCTCCATTT
>DKNL01000007.1 GCA_002474325.1 Opitutales bacterium UBA7389 | reverse complement strand
TTCTGGTTTAGTGAGCGCATAGGCGCCGCCCAGAGCCTTTGCCTGAGCGCGGGCGTCGGCCAGGAATCGCTCATCCAGCTCGTTTAATGGAGCGACGCGATTTGCAAGGGCCTCGTTCATAGTAACGCCTTCGCCGAGATCCCTCAGAAGTTCTCGCATAGCTTCAATCCCGTAGTTTTCGAAGAGGAACTTGACGACCAAATAGGATTGGAAGTAGGCGAACTGCGTGTCCTCTCCGGATTGGGCGCTCAAGAAGGCCGCGCTCATCTCGCTGATCTTCTGTATGCGACCGCTCAAAATACGATCCCTGTAGCCGACGGACATGCGCTGGCCCCAAGCGCTGTTGCGCTCTTCCTCTTCGTAAACCGAAATTCCTTCACTCAGCCATCGAGGCATCCGGTTGCGTGTGAGAGTGAGGGTGATCGTATGGCAAAATTCATGATACAAGACGGACTCCCAGTTGGCTAGGCTGGTGGCGGGGCTATTGATGGTGAAGACGGGTCCAAAGCAGACTCCGAGATAGCCGGGATTGCCAGGCATGCCGAATGTGCGAACTTCGAAGTCAGCTGGATTCGGGTAGATTTCCACCGTAACTTTTTCATGAATCTCCACATCGTAACGCTCTGTAAGATACCGATAGGCTGGTTCGAGTAGATCGATTGCCCGTTGTCCGTAGACGGGGGCCTCTTTTTTAGATATGCGGATGCGGAAGTTATCGGTTTCCAGCGTTTCGAATTCGTCCAGCTTTTCCTGGAGCGTGATCAAATTGTAGGCGGAAATATTGTAGGGGTCGGCCTCGTAGACTTCGTCAGCGAGCTTCCATCCTTCATCTTCGCGGGCCAGGCGAAGCAAATCTTGGGCAAGTTGGATTTTGGCCGGCAGGTAGTCGGGCTGATAGGCCAAGGCCAGCCTTTGGGAAGCGGAACCCTCTTTAAACAGATACTTGCGAGACAAGTTTCTGCCAATCAGATGGTCGACTTCAGGATTGGCGGACCAGGACGACAAAGCCCTGGATCGGAACCGGTCACCTTGATCGTTATTGCTTCGGATATAGGCAATCGCCGCCTTTAGTGATAGGGCCTCATGATGTAGTGGATCGACTTCCAAGGCGATGTCTAGCTGCTCAATTGCCTCGTCATATGCTTCCCCGTCAATTAAGTGTTGGGCGATGAGAACACGCGTCTCTGGATGGCTCTCGTTTATGGCTAGAGCGTTTTCCGCGTATTTCAGAAGTTCAGCTCGATTTCCTTCGATAAAGGAGCTCGCCAAACCGTACCATAGCTCGGGATCTTCCGGGAATTTTTCTAGTCCGCTCTGGAAGTTTTTCGAGGCGAGGTTGAAGTCGCTTTTGGATAGGGCCAGGTTGCCGCTAGCCAGAAATGCGCTGGCGGGAGCGTCGGACTCCGATTGTGCCCGTTTGTAGAAGTTTTCCAGCACTATGCGAGGCTCTACCCCTAGGAGAATGGCGGCTTCACCGATAGCGACGAGGGAATCGGGATCGTAGGTGTAGCGCCCTCGGCGTCGTAAATAGTCGTCAATGCCTCGCATGATATTTTCGGCTGCCCCAAGGTCATTGGCGAAGAGAGCCGCCTCGCGGGCGATGAGTCGCAATCGAATCCCAAAGTAGCGAGTATTGAGCCCTTCGGTTAGTAATTGGTGGGCTTCTTCATATCGCCCAACCCGCATTAGTGTCAGTGCTTCGATCCTCCACCAAGACTCGTTCCACGACTGCTTTTCGCGGCCGAAAGCGGCATCCGCCAAGACTTCTTCGTAGTTGCCTGTCCGGTACAAGCTCTCGAGCTCCTCGTAATCGGGCAGGAGGTCTCGGTTTTGGCCGTGGCTCAGGACGCCCGCGAGAGAGAGTACCATGCCACAGAGAATAGACGGAACCGACCGAATAGTGGCGAGGGCACTGAAACCTGCGTGTTGGCGTTGATGAATGGTAATAGCACAGGTTTGAAGCACGTGAAAAACTTAACTATTAGAAATCTCGGGTCGCAAGAATTTAAACGGATCGATTTTAAAATCAGTTGCACGGCTCTCTGACAGCCGTTGTCTTGGATTTGCGAATGGACAGCCTTTGAATGGAATGGATATTCTCGTTTCGCATGAATGAAGTGAATGGCATCGAACCTGAAGATGGGAGCTACTCTGCGCGAAAAGCGCCCAATATACTCTGGATTTGCTCGGACCAGCAGCGCGCGGACACCATAGCTGCCTTGGGAAACAGCCATATTCGCACACCCAACATTGACCAGCTAGTCAACGAAGGTGTCACGTTTATGAATGCGTTTTGCCAGAGTCCGATTTGCACGCCGAGCCGTTCAAGCTTTCTCACTGGAAAATACCCGAGTTCTGTTCACGGCTGCGGCAATGGCAATGACCGCTGGGCGGAAGCGGCTCCGCTGGTGACCAAGCTTCTGGCTGACGAGGGCTATACCTGCGGTCTTGTCGGGAAACTGCATCTGGCGGGCTGCCATGACCGTGTGGAGCCCCGACCAGAAGACGATGGCTATTCGGTCTTCCATTGGTCCCATTCGCATAAGGATATTTGGCCCGAGGGTCATGCCTACGCCGATTGGGTTAGGGAGCAGGGGGGAGATTTAGGTAAAATGTATCAATATAATGGTTACATGAAAGCCGAACTACACCAGACCAAGTTTTGCGCGGACAAGACCATCGAGTTTATCGAGGAAGATCACTCGAGACCATGGCTCATGAGCGTGAACATCTTCGATCCTCACCTGCCTTTTGATCCACCCAAGTCCTATCGAGACCGCTACTCCGCCGATGAGATGCCGGATCCCTTGTTTCGAGAAAGCGACCTGGACGCTCAGGCAGCCTTAGACGGAATCGATTTCCAGTATCCGGCGCGGCGGCCTGAGGAGTTTCAAGCCAAGGACAAGATTGCCGCCTACTACGCCATGATTGAACAGATTGATGACCATGTGGGGAGGATGCTAGATGCGTTGGAGCGAACGGGCCAGAGAAAGGATACGCTTGTAATATTCACCAGTGATCATGGAGAAATGCTGGGTGACCATGGATTGATCGCCAAAGGTTGCCGATTCTACGAAGGGCTTGTACACGTCCCCTTGATTTTTTCCTGGCCAGGTAGATTTGACGGCGACCAGAGGAAGGAGGCCTTGGTGGAGCTTACCGATATTGCTCCGACCTTATTGGAACTGGCGGGTCTGCCCTTGCAGGAGCGCATGGCTGGACGTTCGCTGGTCCCGATTTTGGAGAGCGATCTAGATACACATCGGGATTCTGTTCGTTGCGAGTACTATCGGGCTTTGAGCTTGAATGCCCCTGGCAGAGAGAATTGGGAGGGCAGTTTCGCTACTATGCATCGCACAAGTCGGTACAAATTGGTTGTTTACCACGGGCACGATCAAGGAGAGCTATTCGATCTTCAAGAGGATCCCGGGGAATTCGAAAATCGATGGAATGACCCGGTTTTCGCCTCGCTGCGATTCGAGTTACTGAAGCAGATGCTCGACCGAAGCGCCTTTGCGGTAGACACTGGCACGAAGACGACCTGTGTGTTTTAAAGAGAGAATCGGGTAGGGAGGATCGGCTCTGATCCTCCAAAATGCATGGATGTAAAGACGACGACTGAACGGTTCCGATTTGGTTGAGGCTGTTTCAACAACGTTCGCCTGCTGATGCGGGCTGACTAGGAGTCTGCCTCGTAATTGCGGTACAGAGCAAACCACCGATCCATCGGCGCAGCGTTGCTTGTAGGGTACAGCTGCTCCAGATATTAATTTTGAGGGCAGTGTTTAGTACGTCTGAGACTTGTAGGGTCGCCGTTTGCGGCGACCGTATAACTAAAGTATCAATCGCTTATGCGGCCCCCGGAAGCGACGCCCCTACACCGAAGTCCGAATGTCATCTTCTTATCGGACACTCGCGAAGCTTGATAGGCAAGTTGGCGCAGCCATCATGCATCCATGTAGCCCGGCGTCTGGGGCGTATTCTGTATATAACAGCGTCCTTCCCCGAATTCTAGACAAGTCCTTCGCCCGAGTCTTTGCTTGCGGTCGACTGGCAATTCTCATTGGTTTCCGATCTTAGCCATTCGAGACCAAATCCCATGCCAGAACAAGAGCGACCCAATATCATTCTTATCATCACCGATCAGCAGCGGTACGAAACCATTAAAGCCTTAGGCTATGACTATATGGATACGCCGAACTTGGATCGACTCGTCAATGAAGGGGTGACCTTCAGCCAATGCCACATAACTGCTCCTTCTTGTGCTCCATCGAGGGCCAGCCTATTCACTGGAACCTATCCTCATACGACAGGCGTTTTGAAAAACGAGGATCCTTGGAGCAAATCTTGGGTAGGCGACCTGGCGGATTCTGGCTATACCTGCATCAACGTCGGCAAGATGCACACTGCTCCGATGGATACGAAAGTAGGCTTCCACGAGCGCTACGTTGTCGAGAACAAGGATCGCTATTTGGCGGAACGCTATTTCTTTGACGAGTGGGATAAAGCCTTACGAGCTCGAGGATTGGTCAAGCAGCAACGCGAGCTCTATCGCCAGCGACCGGACTATCGAGAGCGCATGGGAGCTTTTGAATGGGAGTTACCTGAGGATTTGCAGTCCGATATGTTTGTCGGTAATACCGCAACCTGGTGGCTGAACGCAAAGCCGAAGCCGGATGGACCGCTATTCATGGAAATCGGCTTTCCTGGTCCCCACCCGCCATTCGATCCGTCGGAGCGTTTTATCGAAAAGTATCGAGGCAAGAAGTT
>DKNL01000275.1 GCA_002474325.1 Opitutales bacterium UBA7389 | reverse complement strand
ACAAAAACGATAGCGGTCTTTCCAACGTGAAGTTAAGTGATAATTTTGGAAAAACGGCGACCGTTCTGATATTTTTCCCTTTCGCCTTTTCGGGTACTTGCGAAAAAGAGCTGTGTTCGATCCGAGATTCGATCAGCGAATATAAAAATTTGGATGCTCAAGTTTACGGAATCAGTACTGATTTCCCTTTTGCCTTGGCGGCCTTTGCGAGCTATCTCAATGTTGAGTTCCCTCTTCTAAGTGATTGCAACAAAGAGGCGAGTGCTTCCTACGAGGTGCTTTTTGAAGAGGCTTTGGGCATGAAGGGCGTGGCCAAACGATCGGCATTTGTTGTCAGCAAAGACGGAGAGATTATCTACAGCGAGTCGAGTGACGACTTAGGGCAATGGCCTGACTTCGACGCTATCAAAGCGGCCCTCGTTTAAGCGTGGTTCCCGCTATTAAGCTACTTTTTGGAGCGTAGCGAATACGCCTGAAAAGAATCCAAGTTTTAAAGGCTTTAAAGTGCTTATGCACGTGAAGAGTCTTCCGATTTTCTCGTTGGTCCCGATTCTATCCCCGTTACGGTCACGTTCTTTGGTCTCGATAGTTTTCAAAACGAGGTGCCGCTGTAGGAGCTCTTCGATTATATTTACAGTTACGAAAATGATCGTTTGTTTTTGGATTTAGGTTATTATTCGCCAATGGTACCAACGCTGGTATCGAAGAGGTAGTTTCGTTGTTGAAATTGCTACAGATTATCTTTGTGGAATCGGTCGTCGATCACCTTGCTTGTGCGATGTTGGCGTCAAAAAGAAAGAATACACGCTAGCACGCACCTTTCTGAGAATTTCTCTAGCTGATCATTGCTTCGAGAGGCGGAGCAAATTTCGTTAGGCTGATTCCTTTGACTGACTTTTTGTATTCCTCTATTGTGGGGATGCGGCCGAGACTCGCAGAGAGGACGACTACTGGCGTTGAAGCGAGGAGCGATTCTCCCTTTTTGCGTTCGGAATCGGCAACGACTCTACCCTGGAAGAGGCGAGTAGAGGTTGCTAGAACAGTGTCGCCATTGGCCGCTTTTTCTTGGTTCCCCATGCAGAGGTTGCAGCCGGGACGCTCAAGATAGAGGATGTTTTTGTATTCGGTGCGAGCTGTATTCTTGGGAGCATCATCGTTGAACTCAAAGCCTGAATACTTTTGGAGAATCTCCCAGTCGCCCTCTTCTTTTAGCTCCTCGATGATGTTGTAGGTCGGAGCTGTCACGACGAGAGGTGCTTTGAATTCGACCTTGCCGTATTGCTCCTCGAGGTTTCGGAGCATTTTGGCAACGATCTTAATGTCGCCCTTGTGAACCATGCAGGAACCGACGAAGCCGAGGTCGACGTTCTTGTCTCCACTGTAAAACGTAAGGTCTCTGATCGTATCGTGTGTGTATCGCTTGGATGCGTCTTCGTTGTTTACGTCGGGGTCCGCGATCATCGGCTCGACGATGAGGTCGAGGTCGACCACAAATTCAGCGAAGTACTTGGCGTCGGAGTCAGGAGTGAGAGCTGGCTTTTCGCCTGATCGGATCTCAGCGATGCGATTGTTAGCCTTGTCGATCAAACCTTGGAGGACTTGGGTATGATTATCCATGCCCTTGTCGATCATTATTTGGATACGACTTCTTGCTATTTCGAGCGACTCGATGAGCGTCTCATTTTGAGAAATACAGATGGAGGCCTTAGCCTTCATTTCTGCTGTCCAGTCGGTGAAGGTGAAGGCTTGGTCGGCTGGGAGGGTGCCGATGTGAACTTCGATAATGCGGCCCTGGAAAACGTTGTCTCCGAATTGTTGGAGCATCTGAGCTTGGGTAGCGTGAACGACGTCGCGGAAGTCCATGTGCTCTTTGAGGTCGCCCTTGAAGGTTACCTTAACGGACGCGGGGATTGGCATGGTGGCCTCACCTGTCGCGAGTGCGAGGGCAACGGTACCGGAGTCGGCTCCAAAAGCCACGCCCTTTGACATACGGGTGTGGGAGTCGCCGCCGATAATAATGTCCCAATCGTCTACGGTGAGATCGTTCAATACCTTGTGGATGACGTCGGTCATCGGGTGGTAAAGGTCCTTCGGGTCGCGGCCAGTGATGAGACCGAAACGGCGCATGAAATTCATGAGCTTTGGAATATTGGCCTGAGCCTTCTTGTCCCAAACAGAAGCGGTGTGACAGCCGGACTGATAAGCACCGTCGACGGTAGGAGAGATTACGGTCGCAGCCATGGCTTCCAACTCTTGGGAAGTCATCAATCCGGTGGTGTCTTGAGAGCCGACGATGTTGACTTTTACACGGACGTCGGAACCAGCGTGCAAAGTCTTTCCCTTGGCAACGCCAACCGCGTTCTTGTTGAAGATCTTTTCAACCGCGGTGAGGCCTTGGCCTTCGTGAGAGATTTCTTTTGAGGTGGCGAATACTCGCTCGCATTCTGTGCCGAGCGTTTGAGCTGCGAAATTTTGTAATTTTTTTCCGAATACTATGGCGTAAGATCCGCCCGCTTTGATGAACTCCAGCTTTTGCGGGGTGAGCGACGCGGAAATGTCGATGAGCTCCTTTTCGCCGTTGTAGAGCTTCTTCTCCTTGAGATTGATGGTTAGAACAGTGCCGGTCTCAACAGAGTAAGCCTTCTCAAGTACGGGTTCATCGTTGTCGTCGAGGACAGTCTCGCCGTTTTCATCGGTCTTCTTGACCCAGTTCTTGAGGTCAATGCCGATACCGCCTGTGACATCCACGGTTGTCAGGAAAATCGGCGAGATCCCGTTCGTGCCTGCAACGATAGGAGCAACGTTGACGAAGGGAACGTAGGGGCTTGCTTGTTTGCCCGTCCAAAGAGCGACGTTGTTGACGCCGGACATTCTGGAAGAGCCGACGCCCATAGTTCCTTTTTCGGCGATGAGCATCACTCGCTTGCCCGAATGCCGCTCCTGGAGAGCTTTTATTTCAGCTTGAGCCGATTCGGAAATCATGCACTTACCGTGAAGCTCACGGTCTGAGCGAGAGTGGGCTTGGCTGCCTGGAGATAGCAGGTCAGTGGATATATCGCCTTCGCCAGCAATGTAAGTGACGACGTCGATATTCTCATCTACATCTGGGAGATTGGTGAAGAATTCCGCCTTAGCGTAACTGTCGAGGATGTCTTTGGCGATCGCGTTACCGCTTTTGAAAGCCTTTTCGAGACGGTCGGTGTCCGCTTCATACAGAAAAACTTGAGTTTTGAGAACTTCAGCGGCGCCAGAAGCGATTGAGGCATCATCGCCCAGGGCAAGGTCGAGGAGAACCTTTACTGAAGGACCGCCCCTCATGTGGGAGAGAAGCTCGAAGGCGTAGGTCGATGAGATTTCTTCGACTGTGGATTCGCCGAGGATTATCTCCTTAAGAAACCTTGCCTTAACGCCTGCTGCACTAGTGGTGCCCGGCAAGGTGTTGTAGATGAATAGGTTGAGGGAGTCTTTTCTGTGTTCGTTTTCAAGATCTTTGATTTGCGAAATGATTTCGGATAACAAATCGCTGCTGTCGATTGGCTTTGGGCTCAACCCTTGAACTTTTCGTTCGTCGATCTCTTTTAAGTATTGGGAATAGAAACTCATGGCTTCCTAAGAAATGTCTTCTGATGTGGGGAGTGGTTTCAAGAAGAATTCGCAGATATCCTCCCTTAATGTTTGGTGAATCGATCGGTTTTAGCTGAACCCCAGAAGGTTTAATTGAATTTTGTTAAGTCCATGTGAATTAGGCGTATGTAACAATTGCGAACATGTTTTCTGATTTGTAGGGCTGCGATTGAAAGAATCCTATCCTGATGGAGACCCCTTTACTTGGGTTCGCTTTTTGTAAATATACAACGATCAGGTCACAATGGGAAATAAACTGATTCTTTAAAAGTGTAAGCGGTAGTGGGTTGTTCATGACGTACTTAAAATTTCGGAATGTTCTCTAGGACACATCGGATTTAGTAGAATAAGCTGGCTGCCTCAGTATTTTACCATTTGTCTTGAGGCTGATTCTTAAGACGCCAAATTGATCGTGCTTTGATGTCCTGAATCACTGAAAGCTTGTTATGGCCGAAGAATTACCGGTTTTTTTAGTCGATCCGAATTCGAACCCTGTCGCCGTAAAGATTGTCGGCAGGGCGTCGTTCCAGAACGTATTGCCGCTCAAGGACTTTCTCAAAGACGCAGCCAAGTTGGGTAAACGCTGCTATGTCTTCGATTTCGCGGAGTGCACGGGCATGGATAGCACTGTGCTAGGCGTTCTCGCTGGCTGTGCGTTGGAGTTGCGGAAGCGGGAACCTCAAGGGTCAGTCGTTCTCTCGCGTATGAGCGAACGAAACCAGGCTCTCGTTCGAGGCCTGGGACTTCATCGAATCGCAAAGCTAGATACCCGTGCCAAGGAAGATTCTGATATCCAAGGGGCAAAGTCTCTTAGCAATGGCGAAATGGACGAACTCGAGAGTGCTAGGCTGTGCCTGGAGGCTCACGAAAAGCTCGTCGAAGCCGATCGCGAGAATCAAGTGAAATTCCAAGACGTCATCTCTTACTTGAAGAATCGGGTTGCAGGAGAGTGATCGATAGACGAACCTCTGGGTAGATTTGGTCGGGTCGGAATCCGGCAGCTAGACCAATTTCAGTTGCTTCTGGCTTGAGGCTCTCGAATTATTCGCATCGCTTATGAGCGAAGTGAAAGCAGCAGGCACAGATAAGGCGAGTTTGCCTACCGCCGATGGGCGGTTCGGAGAATTTGGAGGCTGCTATGTGCCAGAGACCCTAGTGACGGCTCTAAAGGATCTCGGGGAGGAATATCAACGAGCCAAGGAAGATCCCGAATTCCAGAACGATCTTGCTTTCCAACTGAAGGAATTTGCTGGACGCCCGACGGGCTTGTACTTCGCCGAGCGATTAACGGAAGAGCTCGGTGGAGCCAAAATCTATTTTAAGCGCGAGGATCTCCTTCATACCGGCGCCCATAAGATTAACAACGCTCTTGGCCAGGCCTTGTTAGCGAAAAGGATGGGTAAACGACGCATTATTGCTGAAACCGGGGCTGGGCAGCATGGTGTAGCCACCGCGGCGGTTTGCGCCAAAATGGGACTCGAATGCGTGGTTTACATGGGCGCGGTCGATATGGAGCGGCAAAAGCTCAATGTTTTCCGGATGGAACTTTGCGGGGCGGAGGTTCGAGGCGTAGATTCTGGACAGAAGACTTTAAAGGACGCAGTCAATGAGGCCATGCGCGATTGGGTAACTAATGTCCGGGATACCCACTATATTTTGGGCTCTGCGCTGGGTGCTCATCCCTATCCAATGATGGTACGGGACTTTCATAAAGTAATCGGCCAGGAAACACGGTCCCAAATCTTGGAAAAGGAAGGGCGGCTTCCTGATGAGATGGTCGCTTGCGTAGGAGGCGGATCTAACGCGATTGGCTTATTCTACGAATTCCTGGGTGAACCGGACATTCGTTTGGTAGGTGTGGAGGCGGGTGGCCATGGAATCGTGAAGGGCGAGCATGCGGCTCGATTCGAGGGTGGACGCTTGGGCGTGCTGCAAGGCTGCAAAACCTACATATTGCAGGATAAGGATGGACAGATCGAGTTGACGCACTCCATTTCAGCAGGATTGGACTATGCGGCGATCGGACCTGAGCATGCTTACTACCGCGACATCGGGAGAATCGACTACGGATACGCGACAGACGACGACGTTCTGGAAGCATTTCAGCTGTTATGCCGTGTCGAAGGCATTATACCTGCCCTGGAATCGACACATGCTCTCGCCTATACGATTAAACGGGCCCCCCAAATGGAAAGGAATCAAATCATTGTAATGAATTTGAGCGGAAGAGGGGATAAAGACGTTAATCAAGTAGCCAAATTTTTGGGACAGGACGTATGAAGAGCATGACCGGATTCGGTAGAGCCGAGCGAATTGCTCAGGGCATCACGGTGACGGTTCAGGTGTCCTCCGTAAATAGGAAAAACTTGGAAGTCATATGCTCGCTTCCGAAAGAGTTTCAAAGTTTGGAGCGGAAAGTTGTTGAACAGGCTAAGCAGGCTGTAGGCCGCGGACGATTGCAGTTTTCTATCGATGTGCGGGACACGAATGGGGGAAGTGTAGGCTTGCCTAACGACGCCCAAATCGAAGCCGGGATCGCCCGGGTCCGAGAGTTGGCCCAACGCCATGGGGGATCAGCGGAAATCGACGCGACGACTATTGTCGATTTGATGGGATTACTCGATCCGGAGCCGGGATCCATTCCAGAGGAAGTACTTGAACCCTTGCTAAAGACTTGTGTTGAAGACGCTCTTAAGGATTTGGTTAATATGAGGTCCTTAGAAGGCGCTGCCTTGAAATCCGATCTCGCAGCTCGTTGCAAAAATTTGGTGGATACATTAGATGCGATTAAGGTGATAGCTCCTGAAATGGTTGCCGTTCATCGGGAAAACCTGTTAAGCCGATTGAACCAGGCTAATCTGGAAATAGATCTGGATGATGAGAGGTTTCTCAAGGAGATCGCTCTATTTGCGGATCGTTGCGATATTTCCGAGGAGATTACGCGTTTGGAAAGCCACTTCGGCCAGTTCAATGACCTGTTGGAAAAAGAGGAACCGGTAGGGCGTTCTCTGGAATTCATCGTTCAGGAATTCGCTCGCGAGATCAATACCACCGGAAGCAAGTCCTGCTCGATCGAGGTGTCCAAACGAATTCTCGAATTGAAGAATGAGCTGGAACGCATTCGGGAGCAGGTTGCGAATGTCGAATAGTGCAAGTGACTAGCTTTCTGTCTTCAACGCGGATTCGGATTCCGATTGCCGGAAGGAAAATAGGATATGCATTCCAACGCCTATGGTGATAGCTGAATCGGCAACATTGAAACTGGGAAAATGCCAGCCTGCTGCATGAAAATCGAGAAAGTCGGTTACATGCCCAAGTCGGAATCGATCGATTAGATTCCCTAGGATTCCGCCAATTATCAGTCCGAATGACCATTGCGAATGGGGAAGCTTAAGTCGCAGGGCGTTTCGGAAGAAATAAAGCAGAAGCAAAGCCAAAATTCCCAACGCGGCTAATGCTTTTGGATAACCGCTGAAAAGGCTCCATGCCGCTCCGGTATTCCCAATGTGAACCAGATTGAAGAATCCGGGAATAACGACAACATTGTTTGGCGGGTAAAAGCTGCCGAACGGAAGCGCTCGTTCAATCAACTGTTTGGTAACTTGATCCGCTACTAGAATAACGAATGCCAGGATGTGTAGACGCTTGTATGCTGCTATTCCTGTCATTATAACTTGGTTACGTTGTTAGCCCTAACTAGCCAGGCCGATTAAGTATCGGGATTCTCTTCGGAGAAATTCATGGCGTCTTCTGATGAAGCATCGGTGAATACGCCACCCCGTTGCACACTGCGAGTTTGGTTTTTCTCCAGCTGCTTTTGGGTTTCTACAGAGTACCGAGTGAAAGGCACGGCCATCAATCGCTCGTCCCTAATCTTCTTGCCGGTCATTTCGCAAACTCCGTAGGTACCTTCAAAAATCCGCTCTATGGCGGCTTCAATCTCGATAAGGGCGTCCTGTTCACTTGAGACCATGCCAAGGGCGAAATCGCGATCAAACGTATCCGTTCCCGCATCAGCCATGTGTTGACTGTACCCCGACAAATCGCCCGCTTCATCTTTGCTCGACCGCTTAAGAGTCTCCTCGGTATGCATGCTGAGTTCCGATTTAACGTGGTCTCTCAATGAAATCAGGAGATTATAGAATTTCTTGAACTTCTTTGGAATGGGCCTCGTCTCGACTTTTGGAGCGCTTACCATGGAATCGAAACCCAGGATGTCTGATAGAGAGGCAGCTCCTAAGACTCGCTTCTCCGTTTTTTGCTCGGCTTCTTTGAAGGCCTTCCGCTCCTTTTCTCTGGCGGCCCGTTTTTTGGCCAGTTCATCGTCTTCCTTCTGTCGCGTTTTAGCGACGGATAGAGCCTCTTCCAGGGAGAAGCCAGCAGAGGCAGCGGGACGTATGGCGGCAGAAGTAC
>DKNL01000270.1 GCA_002474325.1 Opitutales bacterium UBA7389 | reverse complement strand
CAACGGCTACACGATCGAATTCGACTACGTGTCCTTCAACGCACCACTCGTCTTTCAGTAGGTCTTGCTCCTCTCTATTCTCAATCCGCGTCGTGTACTCGAACCCTGGCCCAGTTATCCTTATTATTAGCGATAAAATCGTAGTGCAAGGAGTGGACCTGGTAAACGTCGTGATCGGCAATCGAGTCGAAAATTACCGTTAAGCAGAGATCGAAATCGCGGACGCTTACAGGACGCACCTCGGTATCAGCCGGACTTCCAATGTAGAGAGCCTTAACCGTTTCGATTTTGCCAAGCAGACTGCGGGCATCATCAGCGCATGATTGAATGTCGGCTTCTGACGAAGTTTCTGTGAAGTTAAAAAATACCGTGTGTAAGAGCATGAGAAAGGGTTGAGGTTGTTTGCATTCCGTAAATCCGGCTATTGGCCGATTTGCTCGAATCGGTCGAGAAAGGGCAATGGAGAGTCACCCAGGCAGCGATGACCCAAAGCTCTCGAACCCAACTCCGAAAGCTCATCGCATCAAGCATACCTTGCCACTACCCTTGACTGCGTTTCCGATCACGACCGCCCGACAATCATGGGCGTGACACTCCTTGAGTATCGCACCTGCCATAGAAGCGTCCACGCAAAGCGTCATTCCCATTCCCATATTGAACACTTCGTACATTTCATCGAATTCGATCCTGCCAGCTTGCTCGATCAGCTTGAATATAGGGAGTGGCTTCCACGCACTCGTGTCGATTTCGATATCCACGGATTCCGGGAGTATGCGAGGAATGTTCCCGCAGAATCCACCCCCAGTGATGTGTGCAATGCCGAACAAGGCATTGCCTTTTCGGAACTTCGATGAACGGCCCGTATTGAATTTCTTGATAAGGGTCTGAATCAAGGGCGCGTAGTTAGTGTGCGGCTCCTGAAGGGCTTTAAAAACGCTTTGCCGAGTTCCCGGGACTTTGTCTGAACCTTTCAACTTGACCTTTTCAAAAACGACCTTCCGAGCCAGCGTATAGCCGTTGGTATGCAAGCCGTTAGATGGGAGACCTATCACCACATCGCCCGGACGAATGGTAGAGCCCGAGAGCATTCGCTTCTTTTCTACAATGCCTACGATCACCCCTGCGATGTCGTATTCGCCAGGCTGATAGAATCCCGGCAACTGCGCTGTCTCCCCGCCAATCAAAGCGCAGTTAGCATTAGAGCAAGCGTCTTTCATCCCGGATAGCAACTGCTTAAAAACCTTTGGCTCCAGCTTGTCCATCCCCAGATAGTCGAGAAAAAAGAGCGGCTCGGCACCGATTACTGAAATGTCGTCGATACAGTGATTAACAATATCCATACCCACGCTCTTGTGTTGCCCCGAATCGAATGCCAGCTTGAGCTTCGTACCCACTCCGTCTATACTACTGACAAGTACAGGTTCTTTGTACTTCGATTTAGATAGGTCGAATAGACCACCGAAACCACCGACAGCCCCAAGTACTTCAGGCCGCGAGGCTCCTCGCAACGATTTCTTCAGATCGCCTTTGACGCGATCCCCTAGATCGATGTCCACGCCCGCTTGGGCATAGGCTTTGGTCTTACTTTTAGCTGGCATTGATTTTTAGTGAAATAGTTTTCAGGTGGATTGGTCGGTAGCGTATGATTGAGCTAGCGGCTATTCGCTAAACCGCTTCTTCAATAACTGCGCCCATCTGAATTCTGATAGTAGTTGACGAAGGCCTGATTGACAACGCGATAGCCACCAGGAGTAGGAAAGTCCCCAGTAAAGTACCAGTCGCCAAGGTGGTCCGGGAGAGCTTTGCGTAAGCCCTCGACGGTCTGGTATATTACCGAAACTTCGCCTTCCCAACCTTGATCGTGGGGATAAACGATTTCGGAAATCTTTCTTGAAATCTGATCGTCGGTGAACGGAGCGTAGATCTCTTTGACGTAGTTTATCTTTCCGTCGCTTCCTGATTTCAAGCTGTCCACGCATTTTCGATACACTTCTTTCAGGGTATCGCTCTTGCCAACATCTTTGATTAAGGCCACCGCTGCCTCGAAGGCTATGAACTTGCCCAACTGAGACATATCGATCCCATAACAATCCGGATACCGGATCTGAGGAGCCGTGGATGCAATAACGATTTTCTTGGGGTTGAGGCTGGCGAGAATCTTGAGAATCGATTTCCTCAACGTCGTCCCCCGCACGATAGAATCATCGATGCAAACCAGATTGTCATCGCTTCTGACCAACCCATAGGTAACATCATAGACATGGGTCGCCATCTCGTTGCGAGAGTCCTCGGTTGAAATGAAAGTGCGCAATTTCTGGTCCTTGTGGGCTATCTTTTCGCCGCGCGGCCAATTCCGCATTATCAAGTCTTCCACCAGCTCCTCATTTAGCTCCCCATTTTCCTGAGCGTTCAGAATGCTTTGCTTTACACGCTCCCTGCGCTCAATTCGCAACTGTTCGAGCAGACCGAAATAGCCAACTTCAGCGGTGTTGGGTATGAAGCTGATGACCGTTCTCTCCAGGTCATCATCGATCTCCTTCATAACTTGCTTCGTCAGTTGGGCCCCTAACGCTTTGCGTTCGTTATAGATGTCTGCGTCATTCCCACGGGAGAAATAAATCCGCTCGAATGAACATTGAGAGCGTTCTTTGGCCGGTTCGACGAATTGCTTGCAAATGACTTCACCGCTCTTTTTCACTACCACGATGTGCCCAGGCGAGACCTCTTCTATATCCTCGATCTTCTTATTGAAAATCGTCATTAATGGAGCCCGTTCGGATGCAGCAGCGAAAACTTCGTCATCCTCGAAATAGAAAAGCGGACGAATCCCCAGCGGATCCCTCAGAGCGAAATTGTCTCCATTTCCAATCGCGCCAATCAGGGCATAGCCGCCATCCCAACTTTCAGCAGCTCGACGGAACACCTTTATAAGATCGATATCCTTGAGGATTCGCTCGGAGATTTCATCAGCCTCTTGGCCCTCGTTGCGAAGGTAGCGATATAGGTTATCGTGGGCCTCGTCCAAGTGGTAACCGACTTTCTCTAGGAGAGCCTGTGTATCGGTGGCGAAAATGGGATGCTGCCCCATGGAGATCAGGCTTTCGTTCAACTCCTTAGTGTTGGTCATGTTGAAATTGCCCGCCAACATCAGGTTTTTGGTGGGCCAGCTGCTGCGTCGGAAAAACGGGTGGCAAACGCTCAGCGAATAGCCGCCAGAAGTTCCATAACGTAAATGCCCCATGTAGTACTCAGCGCAAAAATCGAATTTAGCCTTAATCGATGGCACGTAGTCTGGGAGAATGTCCCCGTTTCGCTGCAGCTTCTTATATTGCTTGAGCGTATCTTTAAAAATCCGGTCCAAGGCATTATTCTTGACGCTCCGTTCACGAAACATGTAGGGCTCGCCTGGGGGCATGTCGAATTTGATGGACGCTACCCCAGCCCCGTCCTGACCACGGTTCCGCTGCTTTTCCATCAGGAGAAACAGCTTATAAAAGCCGTAGAGCGGCGTACCGTACTTTTCTGAGAAATACTCCAGCGGTTTCTTCAGCCTAACTTGGGCAACGCCGCACTCGTGTTTAATCAGCTCGCTCATCTGTAGTCTCGTCTCTCAAACGATCGATCTTACCTGCTCTAGTTTTCCTGAAATTCCCCACTCGTATCAAATCGTCATCCAGATATAGATAAACCGCCATGGCTAGCTGGCGGTTTCCGGTACGATTCGAGAGCTTTCTCCTCCCAATCCTAGTGGCTCACCCTGCGGCAGGCACAAAACCAATGAAAATTGATGTATGATTGATTTGAGTGAGAAAATGTTCACGTAGACACCTCAGATCGTTTTGTTAACTTACCGCAACATCCCTACGAGAATTTCTGAGCCTCTGGCAACAAATCATTGCGCCTTTCTTCGATTGATTTTTGAAAACTGTCGTCCACCCCTTGTAAAATCATCCAAAAAACAACGAAATTAAACAGTTCCGGACTGAAAAGGCTTCCCCAAAACTGAAAACAAGCTCATCGTGAACTCGTGGCTTCATTCATCACACTAGATGACATCCCGGGGCTTCCGTCCACTGATAGGCAAATGGACTGGCGCGATCTCAATCGATTCAAGGCCAACAACCGTGGCTCCGAATTCTACGCTACCTGTCTTGAGTATGCCCAATACCTTTGGCGTCAGCGACTGCCCGCTCGGGCAATCCTGTGTCTGGACCGGGCCTGGGGAGCGGATCTTAATGGCGGGGAACCAATCCTAAAAGCCTGGCCCCTTCCCTACCAAGCCCTTGTCCGCATTCTCGTCAAAGCTCCAGGCGAATGCTTCCTCGGAAATCCCCCGGTCCATTTTCAACACTACGCCGACCGCCTCGGTCCGCCGCGGGAAGAGCAACGCAAATGGCGTTCTTGGGCCTGCTGGGCCCTTTCTCGCAAAGCCCTTCCCGATTTTCCCGGGGACCTGAAACACGAAGTCGAATTGCCCTCCCTCGACACAATCGAAAGCCAGCTCGCCACTCATGGCCACCCCGGCGAAGCCAAGCTTTGGCAAAACGTCCTCGATCAAATCCAACCCCGCCGAGCCAACCTACCCAAATACTAGCGATCCCCAACAACCCTCGTCCTTCAAAATTTCTTCCTCAAAACTCAACCTCTACCCTTACTCTTCGGAACTCCCTTACCATTCCTCTAAATCTTCGTTTCAATCGCTCTAGCCCACGCCGATACTTGTCTTTGAGCTAGTTGAATCTTAGTAAGGAATTTCCGGATACTTGTACGCTACATCGGTTTTCACTCGCTTATTAAGAATATCGTCAGAGCCAGTAGAGTGCACTGCACAATAAGGGCGAAGAAAAGTGTTCCTTTCTCAGGGCCAGGGCCTCGGCTACGAGACCGCATTCTCGGGGTGATGCGAGCCATAGGGTCTTCGATT
>DKNL01000274.1 GCA_002474325.1 Opitutales bacterium UBA7389 | reverse complement strand
CCATTAGCTCGAGAGGCGGAAGCAAAAGATGGTATCAGCAGAGAAAAATCGATCCAGTGGAAAAAAAAGGAATGGGGATCGTATGGAAAATACGATAAAAAAGAAGCAAGAGGGGAGAAAGCTGAGTGCTTTGCTGAAGAGGAGTGGAGCGAAGCTAAAACGAGGTTCTTCTGATCCTCGAGTTGCACGGCTGGTCATTGATAGCCGACGTGTCACTCCTGGAAGTCTCTTTTTCGCTCTGCCCGGATTTCTAAGAGATGGTAACGCATTTGTGGATGAAGCGCTGAATCGGGGAGCTATCGCGGTTGTTTCGAATGTCCCGAGAAAATTAGGGCTCTCCAAGGCGGTATTCGCTCAATCTGACGATCCTCGGCTCACCTTGGCGAAGGTAGCCAGGAGATTCTACAGGAAACCAGACCGGGATCTTGAATTGGTGGGGATTACGGGAACCAACGGGAAAACGACGGTCGCTCACCTGGCCAAGTGCTTTCTTTCTGTGGACGGCTCTAAGACGGGTTGTCTAGGCACAGTAGGCTATGATCTGGTTGAACGGGTGCTTCCATCATTTAGGACGACGCCGGAGGCTCACGAGCTTTGCGAATTGCTTTCTCAAATGAGAGCGTTCGGTTGCGATCGGGTCGCTATGGAGGTGAGCTCACACGGCATTGATCAATTGAGAGTGGCTGAATTGAGGTTCAAAGCCGGCGTTTTTTTGAATCTGACTCGCGATCACCTAGACTACCATGGAGATATGGAGTCCTACTTCGCGGTTAAGCGGAAATTCATCAATGGAGAGATTGGCCCGTCGCCTAAGCGTTTGGCGATCAATGTGGATGACCCCTATGGGCGCAGGTTAGCCGATGAGTCCAGGGAAGAACGTGTGCTTACATTCGGACTTTCGGAGGAGGCTTCCTTGAAAGCGACCGATGTAGAGTTGGCTCCAGATCATTCGCTCTTTACTTTGGAATACGAAGGGAAACGTTACCTGATTCGATCTCCCTTAATCGGTAATTACAATATCAGCAATACATTGGCAGCACTATCTGTTGCTATACTGCTTGACCTGGATATAGAGAAATGTATCGCCAGTTTAGATACATTTAGAGGCGTCCCGGGAAGGATGGAGCGTATAGCACGCGGTCAAGCGTTTGAAGTGGTTGTGGATTACGCCCATACGGGCAATGCCTTGGAAAACGCTTTGCGGATGCTCAAGGAGATCACTCCAGGCCAGTTGAAGGTGGTATTTGGCTGCGGTGGCGATCGGGACCGAGGAAAGCGTTCGGAAATGACCGCGGTGGCAACATCACTCGCAGACTTTAGTTGGGCTACGACTGATAATCCCCGCTCTGAGGCCCAAGAGCAAATTTTTGATGACATGCGGGGAGGCATAGTGAATGGCGGAAAGATCGATTTTGTCCTGGATCGGCGACGGGCGATGGAGGTTGCTCTGAAAAGCGCTGAGCCCGGCGACTGTATCTTGATAGCGGGAAAAGGTCACGAACCTTTTCAGGAATTTGGAGATACCGTTGTGCCTTTTGATGACAGAAAGGTTGCGAGGGAGCTGCTCGATCTGATTAAGCTTGGTAAACGGATTTGAGAATGCTGGAGTTCGATTATCAGGACCTTGAAGATTGGAGTGGTGGAGAATGGGTGAATGCACCGCCAGGGGAGTGCGTGCTAGGTTTTTCCTATGACACTCGCAGGCTGAGTGCTAGGAATATGTTTGTGGCTTTGAAGAGTCCTAAGCGTGACGGTCACAACTTCCTTAAAGAGGCAAAAGATCAAGGGGCGGCGGCTGCACTGGTTAGCTCGCCCCGCATGGCTATTGAATTGCCTCAACTTGTCGTAAAGGACGCTCTGGTTGGTTTAGGGAATCTAGCGCAGGGGTACCGCAAGGGTGGCACGGCTACCATAATTGGAGTAACGGGGAGTTGTGGCAAGACTACATTCAAAGACCTCCTGGATTGTTTGTTAGGGGAGAAACCGGATGCTTGGAGCACGGAAGGCAATTTGAATAACCGTATCGGAGTACCGGTTACAATTTTAGGAATACCGCTTCGTGATTGCCGGTATGCGATTGTCGAGGCAGGCATTAGCGAGCGAGGCGAAATGGAAAGTCTATCGAGCATTATCGATCCTGAAATAGCTGTCTTTACTTCCATTGGTCCTGCCCATCTTGAGGGACTAGGAAGCTTGGCAGGAATAGCGGAAGAGAAAGGGCTATTAGCCAGAAAGGGAAGATTGCGACGTGTCTATATGGGTGAATCGTGCATTCCCTTTATGAGAGAATTGGCGGGCGATTGCGACTATCAAGTTGTGGCAGAGAGGGAAGAAGGGCATCGAGTGAAGCGCTTCAGTAGTTCCATTTCTGGCGACTCCACGCGAATATCCATCCAAGGGATCGACCGGGATTTTGTGGTAAACGGAATCGGAGGTGGCTTGGCTAGCAATGTGGTCCTGGCTCTTTGCGTAGCCTTGGATCTCGGAGTTGACGCTTATACGCTAGGAGAGCGATTGCGACAATGGAGTCCGAGTAGTATGCGGGGGGAATGGAAGACGCTGGGCTCGACGCGGATTTACTTGGACTGCTACAATGCTAATCCGCAATCGATGATAGACGCGCTGGAGACGTTCAATTGCTTCTCGGTAGGGACGGACAAGCGCGTTTTCCTCCTGGGCTCAATGGGGGAGTTAGGGGAGAGCTCCGACGAATGGCACCGACGCGTGGGTGCCTCGCTAAATCTAATGAATAATGACATCGCGGTATTAATTGGCGATGGGGCAGCGGCTTTGAAGCAAGGATTTGAGGACGCTGGACGCAGTGGGAGAGTAGAGCTAATTTCAAGCGTTGATGAGGCCCAACAATATCTGTCGGGTTTTTCTGGAGACGTATTCATTAAAGGGAGCAGACGTTACGAATTGGAATCAGCATTGAGATTCTTCGAGAGATCCACGGAAACAGAAAAAGCGACATGCTGAGCTATTTAGCGCAATACGAGGAGGTCTTTGGACCGCTACGCCTATTAAGATTTCTAACGCTCCGCATGTTGCTAGCATCGGGAACAGCCCTTTTGATCGGGTATCTACTGGGCCCGTGGCTCATCAAAGCCTTGAGGCGCTTAAGTTTCCAGCAGAGTTTTCGAACGGAATCGGAAGTCGGGAAGCTCGCCAAGTTGCACTCCGGAAAGAAAAACACGCCGACAATGGGCGGATTGCTGATTTATGTGTCGGTAACATTCAGCGCTCTTCTCTGGGCTCAGCTCAATGTGTGGACGCTCACGGCGCTGATGGTCTACACGAGCCTGACGGTGCTCGGCTTTCTTGACGACTATCTCAAGGTATCCAAGCGAAACAGCAAAGGGTTTCCGTCCAAGGGGAAGGTCGTTTGGCAAAGCCTAACGGCGGCGATCACCTTACTGATGCTGTTGAATCATCCACTCAGCGCGGATAAAGTCCAAGAGTTGTGGCTGCCATTCATCAAGAATGCGGTGGTCGAGCAAATGCCTCTATGGGCTTTGTTCGGCTTCCTTTTTTTCGTGCTAGTAGGCTCTAGCAACGCCATCAATGTCACCGATGGCGTTGATGGTCTGGCTATTGGGTGTACCATTACGGTGGCGATTGTTTATGCTATCATGGCATACGCGGCAGGAAATGTCATAATTTCAGAATACCTATTGATTTCGAATATACCGGGAGTTGGCGAGTTGGGTATTCTATGCGGAGCTATGGTTGGCGGAGGGCTTGCTTTCCTCTGGTACAATGCCCATCCTGCTGAAGTTTTTATGGGCGATACGGGTTCTCTTGCTTTGGGTGGACTCGTAGGCGTAATAGCGTTTATGACTCATCAGGCAGTAACCTTGATCATCGTAGGGGGGATTTTCGTGATCGAGACCGTCTCAGTGATTCTTCAAGTGTTGTCGTTCAAGAGTACGGGGAAACGGATATTCAGAATGGCTCCGATCCACCACCACTTTGAATTAAAGGGTTGGGCTGAGACTAAAGTTGTTATAAGGTTTTGGATACTTTCTTTAATTTTCGCATTCGCGGGCTTGGCTACGTTGAAGATCAGATGATACGGCACGCTCACTATATTCCCACTTGGCTGGAAGAAAGTCTAGAATCTCCCGTGGCGATTCTGGGTGGAGGTGTCAGTGGCATTGGAGCGAAGTCGCTAATTGAAAGCCTTGATGGTCAGGCTAAGATTTACGACGAGAATTCCAGCCGAGGAGTTGGGGAGGAATTTCTGGAGGAAGATGCCCGACTTTCTCAACTGGTGGTAGTTAGTCCGGGATTCTCTCCCAGACACCCTTGGATCAAATTGGCCGAAAGGGAGGGCTGTAGCGTATGCTCCGAATTCGACCTCGGTGCATCTCTTTGGAATGGCCCTATCGTGGCTGTAACCGGCACCAATGGAAAAACGACGCTAACCGCCTTTCTCGAACATGCCTTCAGGCACTCTGGGATCGAATCGTTTGCTATGGGGAATATTGGCCGGCCGGTGTGCGATATCCTTTTAGGGGATTGTAACTCAGAGGCTATTGCAGTCTGCGAAGTGAGTTCTTTTCAGGCAGAGCTTTCGACCCGATTGCAAGCGGACTACGTTCTATGGACAAACTTTGCTGAGGACCATTTGGACAGGCATGGAAACATGGACTCGTATTACAAGAGTAAATACAGACTAATATCCAATATGCGGGGTGATTGCGTGGTTGTGGATCAGTCAGTATCTAGTTACGGAAAGCGTTTAGGCATGAACATCCCCAATGCAAAGATTCTGGAAGTCGCCAATAGAGAGAATCGCGAGCGCGTAAAGGGCACCGTATTCGAAACTGAACCTGAGATCGAATCGTATATGATGGCCCGCTCGCTATGGTTATCGCTAGGACTTAACGAGAACAGTCTTGAGGAAGCCGCCCAGGACTTCAGGAAAGACCCTCACAGGATGGAGTTCATTGGCGTCAAACATGGTATACGCTTTTGGGATGACTCGAAAGCGACCAATTTTCACGCTACACTTTCAGGTCTAAAGCGATTCGAGCAGCCGGTAATCTGGATAGGGGGAGGCAAGGATAAAGGTGGCTCAATCCGGTCTTTCGCCAAGCAGTTAAGACCGCATCTAGTACATGCGATCCTGATGGGGGAGACCAGATTCTCAATAAAGAGGGAATTGGAATCCCTCGGACTGGTGGCCCATGGGGTTGGGAGTATTCAAGAAGCTGTAAATTTGGTTTTAGAATTAGGTCGAAGCGGAGACGACGCCTTACTTAGTCCTGGCTTCGCGAGTTTCGATATGTTTGAAAGCTACATAAAGAGAGGAGAGGTTTTTCGGGAGGCGATCGGTCTCCTAGACTCAGAAAGGAATGCGAACAATGGTTGATTTTTATAAGAAAGAGAATGGCATCAAAGCTGCGAGATTTGGAATAATTGTAGCGGCTCATCTTGTAGCACTTGCTGTCGTCTACCTGATGAGCGGATTTGGCGATACGGGTTTAGAGCGTAAAGGCTTGGCTACCGCCGGGGCTAATGGAATAGTTAATTGGTCGAGCGACTCGCCTAACGCTCAAGCTCCTACGGTAACGACTGCGAGCATTGATTCGAGAGCGGCGAATGTGTCTGGATACAATGCGGAGGAAGGAGGGGACTCGGTTAGGGCAGTGGTTCCCGAAATTTCTAGTAGGGAACGATTCGCTCCTAGGCGGCCAAATGGCGGTCAGGCCCAAAACGGTAGCATTAGGTCCGCTCCAACTAGAGGGACCTCAGCTCAATCCATAAATAGAGATGAATCCGTGTTGATTCCTCTCGGAGGTCCAAGTATCTTCAATAACCAGCCATCGAGCACAATAGTTCCGATTCAAGCGACCGATATAATTCGATACACGATCCAAAGTGGCGATAGTTTGTGGGCTATATCCAAAAAATTCGGAATCTCACGTGATGAGCTGCAATCTGTGAATCCAGGACTCACGGTAAATATTCAAGTGGGTCAGGTCATCAATGTGCCTCGCAGTGCGTCAGCCACTGCAGCGGTTTCTTCAGACAGGTCCTATCAAGCTCCGGCTCCAGCGGTTACACAAGGAAATGTCTATACCGTAAAAAGCGGCGATGTTCTTTCCCGTATAGCGGCGAATCAGGGTGTGACGTTGAGCGAATTGCGTTCCGCGAACCAACTTTCGGGCGATTTGATCCGCGTTGGCCAGAAGCTAGTAATTCCTCTGCCCGAAGGCGCTATAGGCTCGACGGCTTTCCAGAGACGCGGACAAGGATTGCAGGTTGTCGTGGCTCCGGGAGACAGCATTTTTTCCATAGCGGAGAGATACAACGTTGTCCCCAGGGACATCGTACTGCTAAACAATATCCGAGACCCGGCCCTCGTCAATCCGGGACAGACACTTTTCATTCCTAGCCAGAGCTCTCAAAGCGCCGGGCAGTCGAATCCAACTCCCACCCCTTCCCAACCTACGCCTAGAACTACTCCTTCGACTCCCAGTCCACCACCGGAAATAATCCCTGAGGATCCTCCATTGATGCTTCGCGATGAGGATGATTTCCTCCAAGACGAAGAGCAGATCGAACAGCCGGTGATTTTTATCGATAACTGATAGAGATTCATATTTTGGATGCGAGAGACGATGGGTAAAGGCAGACCTAGAGCGGCCCACACCGGGCACGTGGGCGTGCTAAACCCGGCCATAGCGATAGCGGTATGCGTTTTCGCTCTCGCCATGCTGGGAGCATCTGTTCTTTTCAGTGCTTCGCTGCCTGTGGATACAAAGGACCCCTATCGAATAATCGAGAAGCAAGCACTTTGGATGGGAATTACTTTCATCGCGGGACTGTTATTGCTTAAGGTCGATTTGGAATGGTCTCGAAAATTCGTGTGGCTGGGTTATGGGCTTTGCGTGGCTGGCTTGGTCCTAGTTCTAATTCCGGGAATAGGTTCGTCTATAAATGGAAGCCGCAGCTGGTTCCGTTTTGGCCCTTTCAGTCTACAGATTGCCGAATTTGCCAAAGTGGGGCTCTTTTTCTTCCTGGCTCACTATTACAGCCTTATTCGCAAGGACTCGGGCACGTTCTGGAAAGGATTTATTGTCCCATGTCTAGCCATTGGACTGGTAGTCGGCTTGATCATGCTGCAAACGGATCTCGGCACAGCCCTCATTATTTCCATGGTTAGCTTCTGTTTACTCTATTTGGCGGGGGCTAACGTTTTCTTATTGGCTGGATCATCACTAGCGGCGCTCGTGCCCGTTGGTTTCCTGATATCCAAAGATCCCGAGCGCCTAAGCCGATTGACGGCATTCATGGATATGGAGGGGAATAAGTCGGGTGACGCTTATCAGGTATGGCAGGCGATTCTGGCTTTCGCGGCGGGCGGAATAGAGGGTGTGGGACCGGGAAACGGTAGGCAGCAACTGCGTTCGCTCCCCGAGGCCCATACCGATTTTATTTTCGCAATCGTTGGCGAGGAATTTGGACTGATCGCGACTATGGCAGTAGTGGTTGTATTCATGGGATTGTTCGTAGCCGGAGTCGCTCATATTAGAAAGGCCCCAAACACCTTTCAATTCCTCTTGGCCTCGGGTTGCCTGTTGACGATAAGTATTCAAGCACTGGTCAATCTGGGAGTGGTGACTGGATCCTTGCCGACAACAGGACTTCCCTTGCCTTTCATAAGTTACGGAGGCTCGAACTTTTTGGTGATGGGGATATGCGTGGCGCTATTGTTTAATACAAGTTTGGCGTGGCAATCTCCCGCTCTCAAGGATTCCAAGCGGAAGCTCAAGGAGATTTAAGCATGGGTCGCGCTCTAATCGCATGCGGTGGCACAGGAGGGCATCTTTCGCCGGGAATCGCCCTTGCTCAAGAATTAATTTTGCGCGGATGGAGTTGTCGTTTACTTATTAGTAGCAAAAAAGTAGATACGAGATTGATCAAAAAGTATACGGAAATAGAATACGATTCAATTCCGGGTAGCGGACTTAGCTTTCGCCCTCTTGGACTTTTCCGCTTCGTTCGCGATTTCATTAAGGGCTATCGATCGAGTTTGAAACTCCTAGAAGCATACACGCCGGATGTCGTGATCGGATTCGGAGGTTTCATATCCGCTTCCAGCTTATTGGCTGGGGCAAGAAAGGGGGCGAAGATAGCGATTCACGAAGCCAACCGCGTCCCGGGTCGAGGGACTCGACTGACTAGTCGAATTGCTGATCGAATTTACTTGCCAGAAGGAGTGAGCTTGCCAGGGAATCGCGCCGATCGGGTTAGCTTTGCAGGTATACCATTGCGTTCCGAGATTCAACCGTTGGACAAACAAGCGGCTAGACGTTCCCTTGGTTTGAACCCTTTCAGAAAAACTCTCTTAGTCTTCGGAGGGAGTCAGGGAGCTCGTTCATTGACGGAATGGTCGATGAACCATGCGGAACGGCTTGGGCAAAACGGTCTGCAGCTGATTTGTCTTGCGGGCTTGGGCTTCGCGAGTGAACGAGGAGCGGAAGCCAGGGGAAAAGACAAGTTACCCATTGCTCGTTTTATTGAATTTAGCGATGACATGCCGACCTTATTATCCGCGGCGGACTTGGTAGTTTCCAGGGCAGGAGCTGGTAGTCTAGCGGAAATTGCCAGATGCAGGGCACCTGCGATTTTGATTCCGTATCCCTTTGCCGCAGATGATCACCAGGCTCGAAATGCGGAGTGGTTCGAAGAACAAGGTGGTGGAATACTTTTGGCCGATCCGGACCTTGAGAATCTGATTGGAATAATTGAAGACTTGATCGAGGACGATTTGAAACTCGAGACAATGAGAAACGGATTGCTATCAATCGATGCGGACAATTCGAGATTCGGTATCGCAGATAGTCTAGAAGCTCTGATATCGGATTCGGTATCCACTGGAACGAATACAGCCGCAGGACAACGGAGTTGAGATGAAAGACGAAATTGCCGTAACAAGAATTCATCTCATTGGGATTGGCGGCTCGGGCATGCTTCCACTAGCCATTATACTAAAACAGGATGGTTATGTGGTGAGTGGCGAAGATGATAAGCTCTGCCACAAAGCTCAGGATATTCTTGATAGGCACGAGATTGACATATCTAGTTTGAGATCCTTACAAAGTTCGGATTCCATTAAAACGGTTGTTCGTTCTTCCGCTATAGGAGATCAGCATCCCTCCGTTATCGAAGCTACAAAGCGAGGGTGCCGGATTTTAGCCCGTGGCGAGCAGCTAGCGGAATTCGTCAATGACAAGCGAGTGATAGCAATCGCTGGATCTCATGGCAAGACATCTACTTGTGGAATCCTCGTAGATCTCTTGGAGAGCCTGGGGGTCTACCCGTGTTACCTTATCGGGGGCTTGTTTTCTGACGCAAAGGATCCTGGACGCTGGAATGAATCCGAATGGGCTGTGATCGAGATAGACGAGAGCGATGGGACGATTGAGGCATTCGCCCCAGACGTAACGATTATTCTGAACGTAGATCATGATCATCATGCTTATTACTCTCGGTACGAGGACTACTTGGCGAGTTTTCAACGATTGCTTAGCAGGACCAAATACAAGACAGTCTTGACTGGCGAATTGAGAGAATTGCTAGGAAGTAAGGTCGATGCTAAGAAAATCGTTTGGGCCGATGAAGGGAATTTGCCGGAGATCGAATCGGATCAGATTGGAGCCTATAGCCGGCAGAATCAGAGATCGGCTTTAGCGGCGCTGGCTGCATTGGAATTCCCATTTCCTGGATCTTTCCGTATGGAATTTACGCCGATTGATAGGCGTCAAGCGATTCTATATGCATCGACGGAAGTGCTCGTCTTTGAGGACTACGCCCATCATCCGGTCGAAGTGCGAGCCTTCCGCGAAGGATTGAAGGAAGCGTATCCTGGCAAAACCGTGGTAATCTTCCAGCCTCATCGATATTCGAGAACCTTCACGTTGAAATCCGAATTGGCCGACGAATTATCGACATTCGATTACGTGTACTTAATCGATGTATACAGTGCTTCCGAGTCCATGATCGAAGGTGGCACGGGGAGGGATTTGTTTAAATGCCTTTTTGATAGAACCAAGTATTGCCAATACGTAGACAATCGTGAAGAATTATTGAATACACTATCTGAAGAGGTCCGTGACGGTGAAAAGATTAATATTGTTTTTCTTGGCGCTGGAGAAACGAATATACTGGCTAATGAATTTGCCGAAAACCTCAAAGCCGGAGATCTGCGCTGGGGTGGTTTCTTTGAAGCCTTGGGTCCAGTGGCGTCACCGAGTACGGTTTTGAGGCGAAACGAGCCGCTTCGGAAAAAAACTACGTTGCGAGTAGGAGGAGCGGCTGAGATGTATCTTGAGCCAGGTTCTGAGAAAGAGCTCTTGGCTGCACTAAAATACTGCTCCGAAAATCGGATACGGGCATTCCCTCTGGGGAGGGGGTCGAATCTGATCGTTCCAGAGGATGGTGTTAAGGGCTTGGTCATTCGATTGACTGGACCGAACTGGAAAGGATTTCAACGTATTGATGATAAGTCTATCCGCGTTGGCGCGGGTTTGCGGATCAAGGAACTCTGCAGCTTAGCCTGTCGACACGGGCTCGAAGGATTTGAATTCTTGGAAGGAATTCCAGGGAGCGTGGGTGGTTCTCTTCGGATGAATGCGGGAGCCATGGGTGGCTGGATATTCGACTTGGTTAGCAGTGTGCGCTTTGTGAAACTCGATGGGTCTATTGTCGATGCGAAGGCCGAAGATCTCAAGGTAGGCTATCGGCATTGTCGGGAACTCGAAAATTCGATCGCCATTGAAGTCGTGATGCAATCCAAGGCATCGGGCCATAAGGAAGCGGATTTACGACTAGCTATTGATGTTTACCAATCGAAACGCAAAGAGAGCCAGCCTCGTGAACCCAGTGCTGGTTGCATTTTCAAAAATCCAGAGGGCGATTCAGCTGGACGGCTTATTGAAGACCTTGGTTTAAAGGGTACGGCCATAGGTGGGGCTGAGATTAGCCAAGTCCACGGAAACTTTATCATAAATCGCGGTGGAGCCTCGAGTGAAGACGTGATTGAACTGGTCAACCTGGTTCGTCGAGAGGCGAAGGAAAAGCGACGGGTCGTATTGGAGCCAGAAGCGATATTGTATGGCAACGATTGGAGTGAATTTTTATTATGACAGAGAACCCTATTGTAGCGATAGTATACGGGGGCGTCTCTAAAGAGCGATCTGTGTCGTTGGGTTCAGGTCAAGCGGTTTTCTCTGCCATATCGGAGTTTTGCCAAGCCGAAATGCTTGAATTGCAAGAGGCGAGCCTGCCTGACGAACTGGACCCGCGTCGGCATTTAGTCTTCTCGACTATGCACGGGACATTTGGCGAGGATGGAGGTTTTCAGAAGCTCCTGGAAGCAGCCAGCATAGAGTATGTAGGCTGTGATAGCGAAAGTAGCCGGCTGACTTTCGATAAAAGTGCCGCTAAGAGCGTTCTCGAGAAGGCGGGTGTTCCTGTATTGCCGGAAATCGTTTTCGAACGGGATAATCCGCCTGACTGCACTGAAGCTTTTGGTATACTGGATGGCCCTGTAGTGTTAAAACCTATTAAAGAAGGGAGCAGTCTCGGACTTGAATTTGCTGATTCGCCATCTGAGCTGGAGCCTTTGCTAGAAAACTTGGCTTTTGAAACTTGGATGCTCGAAAAACGGGTTATCGGGCGGGAAGTCTCGCTTGGCATGATCGATGGCGAGGTCTTGGGAATCGTTGAGATTCGCCCGAAATCGGGTAAATACGATTTCGAGAGCAAGTACACGAAAGGCAAGACCGAGTTCGTTGCCCCGGCTCCGCTACCAGAAGCAATTGCTGATCGCATTAAGGGAATCGCTAGAGATTCTTATCGAGCCTGTGGCTGTAGAGACTATGCTAGATTGGATCTTATGATCGATGGTTTAGATCGGCCCTACGTTTTGGAATTGAATACCATTCCCGGAATGAAGGAGACGAGTCTCATGCCCTTGTCAGCTAGCTGCCAAGGCCTGAATTTCAAAGCGATGTTAAAATGCATCATTGAGCCTGCAATCTTGAGATTTCGATCTAATTATTCAATCTGTTGATATGGCTAGGAAAAAAGCGGCAGGAGTTTCTCGAAAAACGAATTCCTGGAAAGACATTGACCAGGACGTTAAGGCGAAAAGCATTAGCAAAACCGCTTTCAAGAGAATCCTGTTGTCTCGTTGCCGCGCTGTAGGGGCGATTGTAGGAGCTTTTCTGATCCTCGCGGCTGCTTTGAAATTATTTGTCATGAACGAAGACCTCTCGGTTTCGCTTTCAAAGGCGGGCCGAGCATTGCCGATTAAGGATATTCTAGTAGAAAGCTCTGCTCTACCCAGAGATTGGGTACTTGAATACCTCGATTTGAATGACAGGGAGCTGGACTTGCTGGGCTTGGATATAGGCCAACTTAAGACAAAACTAGAAAGTCATCCTCAGGCGCTTTCAGTCGAAATAGCTCGTCAGCTTCCAGATGCGCTATTCATTGCCGTCAATGAACGTGAACCCGTTGCCAAAGCGCTGGTGGAAGATGTCCGAAGGGGACGGCTAACCTTGCTAGTCGATCGGTACGGAATAGTGTATGAAGGAATTGGATACGGAGCGAATCAGATCAAGAGCTTGCCCTATCTAGACGGGATACGCCTGAGGCGATTCGAAGGCGGTTTTGAGCCTTTGATTGGTATGGAGCCTGTCGCGAATCTCCTTTCTCAAGCCAGGGAAATTGCTCCCCATCTTTACCAATCTTGGAAAGTGGTGTCGCTAGCCGAATATCCCAGATTGATAGTGAAGAGCGGGTATGTTCGGGAGATCGTTTTCCAGAAGGATGAATCGGATTTCAGAACCCAGCTTTCTCGATTAGACTACATCGTCGACTACTACAAGAGCTACGCATACAGCCAGGTGGCCAAAGTGGATTTGACGATGAATAGTCAGGTGCCTGTCGAGAAATCCCTTGTCGCTCGCAGATGAATACAACGTTTATTGAACTGTGTATAGATCCAAGATAATTGCAGGGATTGAAATTGGCACGAGCAAAGTCTCGGTATTGATAGGCGAAATTGCCGAAGGTCGAAGCTTGAACATAATTGGCCTGGGCCAGTCCTCTTCAAAAGGAGTCCTGAAAGGGGATATCGTTGATTTTCACGAAGCCAGTGACTGTACGCATGCGGCTATTCTTTCGGCTGAAGAGCAGGCGGGAGTGAAAATCGATGGGGTTTATCTGGCTGTTGGAGGTAGCGATATAGAAGGGTTTTCGAGCGAGGCCTCAGTTAATGTCACATCCGATAGCAATAGAGTTACTAACGAGGAGATCGAACAGGTATCAGGATTGGCCAAAGCTAGAGAGATTGCCGAGGACCGAGTGGTAATACACCATTTGCGACGGCCTTACCGCCTAGACAACCGCTCAGTCGACACCCCCTTGAATATGGAGGGAGATCGATTGGAAGCCAATTATTGGACGGTACACGGTAACGCTCGAAAAATTGGTGATGCCATACATATTATTAATGGCTTTAACCTCCATGTAGACGATGTAGTTTTAGGAGCTTTAGCAACAGGATCAATCGTTACCACTGAAGAAGAAAAACGAATGGGGTGCCTAGTTATCGATATTGGAAAAGGCGCGACCGATTTTGCTGTTTTTCAAGGAGGGCGATGTGTTTTGGCCGGATGTCTGCCTTTGGGGGGAGATCATATTTCTAACGACCTAAGCATCGGCTTGCGAATGCGATTGAAGCAGGCGGAAAGTATCAAACACCGGTATGGTTCGGCTACTGTTGAACATAAAAACAAGGGTGAAAAGGTGTGGCTTAACAATGATTTCGAGATTGGGGATCGCCCTGTTCGGCTTTGGAGCATCGAAAAGATCATTGAGCTCCGTATTACTGAAGTTTTCCAAGTCGTCCAAAAAAAGCTTGGGACCTATGGCCGTTCAGAACGACTGTCAGGAGGAGTCGTACTTAGCGGAGGAACCTCCCAGTTAAGAAATATCGAAGCTTGTTCAGAAGCGGTTTTTGGAACCCACACGCGAAGAGGGGACAATAGCGCACTGGCCACTGGGGAACTGAGGGATCCTCAATATAGCGTAGTGATCGGATTACTGAAATACGGGCTACAGTATCAGGCGACTGGAGACGAAATTGAAGGAAGGCAATCTGGATTGTTCGGGAAACTGAAGCGGGCCCTTTCAATTGGATAATTAAGAAGGATCTGAAGTGAAGGAATCGGGACAGATATCTATGAAGGTGATCGGCGTTGGTGGAGCTGGCTCTAATATTGTCGATAGACTTATGCTTAGCAATCCGTCCGGAGTGCAACTGACGGTGATAAACACAGACCATCAAGCCTTAGCGAATTCGCCTGTTATCGATAAACGTTGTATTGGCGAATCCATAACGAGGGGTTTAGGAGCAAGCGGAGACCCCGAAATCGGAAAAGAGGCGGCATTGGCGGACAAAACTGAGCTCGAAGCAATGGTGAAGGGAGTTGATTTGCTTTTTATCGCGGCGGGCCTAGGGGGTGGAACGGGAACAGGTATTGCTCCGGTATTGGCGGAGGTCGCAGCTCAACAAGGCTCTACCGTAATCGCATTCGTAACCTTGCCGTTCACAATAGAGAGAGCTACAAGGGCGAAAGTGGCGAAAAGCGGTCTAGGGAATTTGAGGCAAGTCGCGAATGCAGTTATTCCTTTGCCCAATGACTTACTCGTCCAAGTAATTGACGGGAATGCATCGCTGCTTGATGCCTTCAGCCAAGCGGATGCCTGGATCGAAAAGGGAATTACTTCGATATGGAAAATGATGAGTAAGACAGGGCTGATGAATTTGGACTATTCTCAGCTTCGCCAGGTATTTTCCAATCGGGCCGGGAAAACTCTTTTCGGCCTAGGCGAGGGAAGCGGCGGAAACGCGGCTATCGATGCGATCGAAGAATTAAAGCTATGTCCCTTGCTGCACACTCCAGAATTTTCGAAAAAGGCTGACCATCTTCTAGTTAACTTGATTGGTGGAGCTAATCTAGGAATCAGCGAGACTCAATCGATTATGGAG
>DKNL01000146.1 GCA_002474325.1 Opitutales bacterium UBA7389 | reverse complement strand
CCGCCAGTCGTACGCCCGAGTCATTGCCACCGTCGACAAGCAGATCGGACGCGTCCTCAAGCAACTGGATGAATCTGGCATTCAAGATGAAACCATCATCATATTCAGCAGCGACAATGGTCATTCCGAAGAAAACAATCGGGGGATAACTGTAGGTTATCACAACTCAGGGTACCCAATCGGTCACTACTACTTGGCCCATGGCGGAGGCGGCTACACGGGGAAATGGGTTGGCGGTAAAGGCACTTTTCTCGAAGGAGGCGTGCGTGTCCCCATGATTATCAGCTACCCGAAAAAACTGCCCCGAGGCATTATCCGTCACCAAACAATCACCATAATGGATTGGATGCCGACGCTGATCGAACTCATCGGCCTACCCCAACCGGCAAACCCATTCGACGGATACAACATACTGCCGATAATCAAGAGCGCTAACGCTAGCTCGAACCACAAGGTACTTCACTTTGATTGGCGCGAGGACTGGGCCGTGCGCGAAGGCGAATGGAAACTTATCGCCAAGACCAACCGGCAAACCGGAGAGGTGAATCACTCCCTACACAATCTAGCTGACGCTCAACCCGAGGTGGAAGACTATGCCTCCAGAATGCCCGAGCTCGTTGCTCGACTCCAAGACCTTCACGAGGCCTGGTCGCGTCAAGTAAAACCGAACTAGAGCTAAAGTACTAGCGTTTTCTAGTTTGGCTGACGCAAATCATCCTCTCTAGTTTACTACGGATTACCCACAAGTCTAACCCATTTTCGGCGATAGGTGCTTGTCATTAATCCATAGATCCACTGGTCACGGGTACAGCCGCCTCTTTACGAATCGTATTGCTCGATTCCACCTCTTCGTGTTTCGCCGATTCAGACACTTTCGCTTTGGACGGTCTGAACAAGAGAATTACCCCTAGGATCGCCGATAATAATGATCCTGCTAGGATTCCGATTCGATCATCAACAGCATAGTCCGGACTTCGCCACCCTCAAAGGCCAAGGAGCCGATAAATAAGCTCATCGTGGATCCGATACCGCACAGTGCCAACAAGCCATAGACCTGACGCCAGTCCACTTCATCTGGCGATTTCGACAGGCGAAGTTGATCCACGCGGCTAATCGCTACTGGACAAGATAGGATAGCAAATCCGCCATCTCATCTACGCTAATAGCCTGTTCGAGTCCTTCTGGCATCAGCGAACGTTTTAGGCCCGTCATGCCTTTCACTTTGTTTCGAGGGAATGCCATTGTTTCACCATTAGGCAGAGACAATGTCACATTGCGTATATCTTCAGAAGCGATCATGCCAACTCGAGCTTCTCCCTCCACAAATTCAAACTGGAAGGCTTGGTATTGTGGGGCGACTTCCCGATTGGGATCAATTAGATTGCTTAGTATAAACTCTTTTCCGGACGAAGCGAAAGAAGTCGCGGGCGGGCCGAACGACACTCCGCGCCCATCGGCTGTCTTATGACAGCTGATACATAAACGATCGAATACCTCTGATCCATTATCAACATCTCCCTCGAGCTGCAAAGATGCTTTAAATCGGTTTAGGGCGTCAGCCCGCGATTCGATCGCGGGTAGCAGATCATCAATTCGCCTAGCCAAATTGATATCCTCTACCCCTCTCAGTTGCTGTCTTGCCGAGGGAGAGATCAGATTGAGCAATTCATTGTCGCTATCTAAGGCCCCCACCAGAAGATCAGCTCCTTCATTCGTTCTCGCAAGTCGCTCGATCACGCTTCGAGCCTGCTTCTCTGTTAAGCTATACAATCGGCCAATAAGAAACGCGGGGTCGGACACCCGTTTAAGAGCCTCTTCCAACAATTCCTGGGGAGCATCTGCCGCTAAGACGATGCTCTTGAACAGATCTTCGTTGCCGCCATCCGACTGCAAATCAAGCAAGCGTAAACTCGCCAATCGCATTTCCGGTTTTTCACTACGCTTCTTTAAAGTTGCTCGTGCCTTAGCAAATAGATTCCTTAGTGGCGAGCGGCGGGAGTGAACTAGCCAATCCGCACTCGAGTTTTCCACTCCCCTCTGCAGCGCTTCCAATGATTCCGCCACGCGATCGTTTAAAGAGATCTCCTGGTAGCGCATCGCCACAGCATCGATGAATGCCTCTGAACCCGTTCGCCCAATCATTTCAGCGAGTTTGAATTCGAAATCTGGTGAAGCGGCTGAGCTAGACAATACCCAAGCTTTCCCAATATCCTCTTCGTCGCGCAATGAATTCAAAATAGTCGCTTCTCCCCAACGGTCGCCATCCCAATCGGAGATTCTATCGGTCAGCGGCTCAGCGCTTGCTAAAAGCGATGGAAACGGATTCGGGCGTAACTTATTTTCAAGAGGCAAACCTCGCTCATAAAGCAAACGCCTCGCCGTTGTCTGCGTCCAATCATTGGTCGATCTACGAGCATACGATAGAAGTTCATCGTCGCTGGCTTCCGATAGTCGGGGAATGGATGAACGCTTAAAATCATCAGGCTCGACCCTGTAAATCCGCCCCCGGTCATTGCCGCTGTTCAAATCGAGGTGCTTTTTAATGCCTTGAGGCAAGGACCAAGGGTGCTCGATCGTCTCCCTATACATGTCGCATATGTAAAGGCAGCCATCTGGCCCCGTTGTAAAGCTGGCAGGCCTAAACCAATTATCTCGGCTCCGCAAAAATTCAATAGTTTGTTCATTATCGGGACGTGTCGCCACAGGTTGAATACTGTCTGGTTTCGAAACCAAAATCTTTCTATGGACAAGATTACTTCCTATGTCTCCGACAAATATATTGTCGCGAAAACCCTCTCCGTAAGCGTCACCCCAATACATATGGATACCCGTTGCCGACGTAAAATAGCCAGACACACGGCCTCCTCCCTCAATCATTCCCGGAACAACCCCCGAAACTCGCCAACGCGTGCGAACGACGCGCCAAGGCTCATCGGGACTAATGCGATAGACTGGAGCCGCAGCTCCGTCGTCCGCAATATCAGTCAGAGCTGATGGCGGGTCGAAAAAGGGATTTGGAATCAGATCGGAGCGTTCGTAGGCTACCCATACAACGTGCCTCGAATTGCTGCATACAAATCGGCGGCCTTGCGAATCGAAACTCATTCCGTATTGGGCTGTTCCATTCTCCAAACGGAAATCCAGTTTCTCAGGATTGAAGGAAAAGTCCGCCCCTCGGAGTACAGTAGGCGACTGTGATGATCCGGGCTTCGTGACACGACCACCGCTAGCGGCCGCCGCTCCCCATATCCGATTGTCCGGCCCCCAATGGAAGCTATTGAATAGAGCCTGGATATTGAGCCTTGAATTCTCAGGCCCGAATCCCGTGAACACAACTCGCTCTGTATCCGCAATCCGATCGCCATCCTCGTCCTTCAAGTAAATAAGGTCTGGCGTCACCCCTAAGAATACACCCCCTTTGTAGCACACGATGCCCGTAGGCCACTTGAGACCATCTTTGAAAATCGTAGACGACTCGAAGATCCCATCGTTATCCCTGTCTTCAAGGTAGCGGATTCGCCCAAGCCGATCTTTGCGACGCTCGGAATAGCCCCTCATCTCTATCACATACATACCCCCGTCCGCGTCGAATACCATGGCTATGGGATCCACGACATCAGGCTCATGAGCCGCTAACTTCAGACTAAAACCCTTTCGTATCTCGAATGTGCTCAGGACCTCTTCGGGTTCAGTCGCAGCGATGCGCGGCATCTGCGAAGCATCGACTTGAGGCTCCTGCCCCAATCCGAGATCAAGACAACAAATCCACACGGCAACGCCCACGGGCAAAATGCCACAGCGAATATACCGGCCAATCAAAGAGAAGGAATTTCCACACACTAGAACGAGATCATGATGAATCGCAGAGAATTTGCAACCTCAGCGGTCTGCACGGTCTCACAACTGCTCGCCGTCCATAAGGGGAAACCATCGGTATCCGGGAGCATGATGTATTGTTTACCATTTGCTCCATAAATGCTTGGAGGTGCTGAACCAACAAAAGGCAGTTTGTATTCCCAGCGTTGTTGCCCGTCATCCACATCGAATACCCTTATTTTTTGGTCGTGAGTACCGGAACAAAAGATAAGTTCCTCGGCGGTCACCGAGGCCACGCCAAACGCTGACTATACCTCAGCAATTATGATTTGACGCGCTTTAACCGCTTGGAAGCGACTC
>DKNL01000149.1 GCA_002474325.1 Opitutales bacterium UBA7389 | reverse complement strand
AAGCGATGATGTATCTGGCATGGGTAAGGGATTAAGCGAGCGATAACGCTTTCTTGGCAACAAAAAGTTGGGCGAAAGTCAATTGAGGCTGACTCAATTGTTAGCGGCCGATCTCACGCCTATGTAATGCGACAGCGGGGAAAATTAGTGGCCACAAATATTAGGATGGGCTTCTAGCCCGTTTTTCTTTACCGTTAAATACACGCAAGATGTTTGTGCTACTTTTCCTTTCGGCAGCGACCTCAAAATCAGATTATCTGCAGTGTCTTGTGATAGAGTTCGATGATCTCCGCGGGATCTCCAGAAAACAGCAGATAGTCCTCGGTCTAAACCGGCATGTGCCCCTCCTCCGCCAAGACTGAAGATGAAAAATCGGCTATCTGAAACCACTTTTGCTGATTGTGGCAGTTCCTTTCCTGGAACGTATTGAAAAAATAGACACCAACTTTTCGAGGTTTAGCCTTCCAGTTCCAAATAGACGACCCGTCAGGCAATTGTTGGAGGGGCCGACAACGGCCGCTAGCCTCATGAAAAACTCTTCGATTATCCAGAAGGATTCGCTGTCCATAATTCGCGGGTGGTTTTGGTCATTTACAATCCGACTCATTTTGTTAGTGGTTTCAATTCTAGGTTTTGGAGTCTTTCTCTGAGCCCGCCGCTTTTAGCAGCGCATTGATAAATCAGCCGTCTTAGGTTTATAAACCAGAAAATGACAATCTTATGAAAAAGTCCACTGCTACAGTCCTACTCCTAGCTTTGCTGGCGAGCGTCAATTTACCGGGACAAGCTCCTGACAGTCCCTTGCAAGAGGAAGTAGCGGAATTCACTTCCATGGAGTTGATTGAGACATGGGGCTATCTGTTGGCAGAGCGTTTCAACCTGGGAGGTCTTGAAGTGACCGATGCGGAGATCGAGGTCATCGTCCGAGGGATGAAGAAGTTCATCAATAGCGAGGATCCGCCAACCGATTTATCACGCTCTATAAATCCGGTACAGAATTATTGGCTGCAACGCGAAGGTATCGTGAGGGAGGATCAAAAGAAGCGAAACGAAGAGGCGGAGGTCGAGTTTTTCGACACCCTTGTCGGCCGACCCGAGTATCAATCGCTAGCCACTGGGCTGTTCTTCCAAATCCTGGATCCAGGAAGCAATGAAAAGCCAAGCAAGAACGACAGAGTGCGGTGCCATTATGTAGGCACGTTTCTCGATGGGACCGAGTTCGACAATTCCTATAAACGCGATGAGTCATCGGACTTTTCCTTAGCAAGTGTCATTGCAGGATGGACCCAAGGAGTTCCGTTGATCGGCGTAGGAGGAAAAGTGAGGCTGTATGTGCCTGCCAGATTGGCTTACGGCGATACGGGGCGATCTGGAGTACCTCCCGCGTCAGCTTTGATTTTCGAAATCGAATTGATCGAAATCATAGGCCCGGATACCGGGAACAGCACCTTGCCTTCCATCCCGCAATAGCTGAGTCGCCGGGGAGACAGCTTATGTGATTGGCTTTAGTGACGGAAACCTTTCTGCCCGAATTCAAAGGCGTATCCATTACCCTGTGACGCTTGGTGAAAGGTTTGGCCGACCAAGGCTATCAGGTCCAAGTATTTAGGCCTTCCCAGACTGCGGATGCAGGTTTTGTAGTGGGTGGCGACAATCGTTACGACGAATTGGTCATGCCTTCGCGGGACTTCTTGGCCAGGAAATCGATCCAGGCAGGATGTTCGTTCAAGCAAGGGATGGCTTCAAAGGATTCGCCTCCCGCTTCCAGGAATTCCTCTTTCCCTTCCATGGCGATTTCTTCGAGCGTTTCGAGGCAATCGGATACGAAGGCGGGCGTCATAACCAATAGGCGCTTCTTCCCTTGTTCGGCCAATTGGGGCAAGACTTGGTCCGTATAGGGTTCTAGCCAGGGCTCGCGACCCAGTCGTGACTGGAACGATACGGAATATTTCGTCGGGGGTATCCCGGCCCGTTTCACGAATGCATTAGTGGTGGCGATGGTCTGGGCCTTGTAGCAAGTGGAGTGAACGGGACTGCAGGTGGTACAGCAGTCCTTGACCACTTGGCAATGCCCTTTCGAAGAGTCAGCCTTGGTTAGATGTCGCAAGGGAATTCCATGGTAGGAAAAGAGAAGGTGATCGTAGTCCGTTTCCAAGTAGGATTTGGCCGATTGGTAAAGTGCTTCGATATAATCCGGTTCGTCGTAAAATGGCTGCACGGTGCGGACATCGAGGTCAGGCATCTTTTCGGCAATCTCCTCCATGACTTTTACCACGACAGTTTCGTAGCTCGACATCGCATAGTGCGGGTACAGGGGAATCAGCAGGAGCCGGTCGATGCCCTTTGACTTGAGTTTGTCGATGGCTCGAGGTATAGAAGGGTTGCCGTAACGCATGGCTAGCTCGACGTGATCGTCGATACGGTCCTGAAGTAGGTCTTGAACATTCCGACTAGTAACGATCAACGGTGATCCTTGGTCGGTCCACACCTTCTTATAAGCCTCTGCCGAACGCTTGGGGCGGGTGGGCAAAATGAAGCAGTTGAGCACGAACTGCTGAATCGGCTTTGGCGTGTCCAAGACGCGGTCGTCGGAGAGGAATTCCCGCAGATAGGTCCGCACATCGGAAACAGCAGTGCTGTCGGGCGAGCCTAGGTTGACGAGAAAAACGGCATTTTTCGACATATTCGAATCGTATAGGTAGCGGATCTGACAGTGTCAATTAGGCAAGCGATATCCTAAATGGAGGAATCTGTTCAAAGTCGCGTAGCTCTGGAAACCGAAATATGGGCTTACATACGGCCCGGTTGCCATCATGCTCTCAAAGGGCTCGATTGCGTCTCAGGGATTCTGGATCGAATCCGATGTGCTTGAGAAACTGCCTCTGGAAAAAAGCATGATTCTTGTAGCCGACTCGCTGGCTGATCTCA
>DKNL01000027.1 GCA_002474325.1 Opitutales bacterium UBA7389 | reverse complement strand
CAACATCACCGGCACATCCCCCTGTATCGAGCCGGCCTACAAGAACCTCTTCGTCAAGAGCAACCTCTCCGGGGAATTCACCATTCTCAACCAGCACCTGGTACGCGACCTCAAAGCTCGAGGACTCTGGAACACGGATATGCTCAACAACTTGAAGTACTTTGATGGCGAGCTAGACGAAATCGAAGAGATTCCCGAAGACATCAAGCTGAAGTACAAAACCGCCTTCGCGGTAGACTACAGCTGGCTTGTATTGGCCGCAGCAAGACGCCAGAAGTGGATCGATCAAAGCCAATCGGTCAACTTGTTCCTAGCCACACCAGACATGAAGACCCTTTCTCATATGTATCGGGCTGCCTGGAGCCACGGACTCAAGACTACTTACTACCTCCGCACCCTAGGAGCCTCCAACATCGAAAAGGCCACTATAGGAGCCAAAAAAGAACTCCGTGGTGTCGTGGCCCAAAGCAAGCAAGCAACCTCGCAAGAGCCCGAGGTATGCGAGAGCTGCCAATAGTCGAACTTCCTATTCTACTTCAAAAATCCCCGCCTAGGATGAGGTGGGGATTTTTGTATTTCTAAAGAATCCAAAGGCCTAATCTACTCATCCGTTTCAACAAGTGCGAATTCCTCGAGCACACCGCGAGATATATGTTTCAAAGCCGCTTCGCTAGTCGATTCTATTATAACAATGGGGGCTGAACGGGCTTCGTAAGCCTGTACCCAACGCTCTGCGCAGAGACACCAACGATCGCCGGGTTTGAGCCCCGGAAAACCGTAGGCCTCCACCGGCGTACCGAGATCGTTTCCGACGGATTTAGAAAACTCGAGAAATGACTCTGTCACCTGAACGCAAACCGCATGGCAGCCATGGTCGTACGGACCAGTCTGGCAGCGGCCGTTTCGATGAAAACCCGTCAATGGATCCAAACTACAAGGCTGCAAATCGCCTCCTAGGACATTCTTTTCCTCTTCGATATCCATATTCTAAAAGTGTGAAGTTGAGAGTGTATCGTCAACCTAAGCTCGGTTGGGCATTCGGATTATGAACTCAAAAACGGCACCGGGGCTACTTATTTCGAAAATAGATTTGGGATAGACTTTCTCTTTCGATAGGCAGACGCGTGGAAACGTTCGTATTCAATCTTAAATATTCAATCCTACCTATTTTCTCTTCAGTATGGCCAGATGCCGGTCAACCGATTTACCGTTAAACGGGAGTTTGCGGGAGTCCTTGTTTGCCTCTGTCACCAGAAGCTGCCCACCCTGGTTTTTGATGACTTCGATAGCTTGCTCATGTTCGCGGTCGAAATAGCTAGTTATGATTAGCCGGCCGCTCGGTGACAGCTTTTCCAGCGCTTTGTGGTAGATCTCCTCCCAGGTTCGCTTGCCATTCCAAAGATTCTGGTGGCGCATGAAAATAATGTCGAAGGAGTCCGATAGCTCCCTGTACTTCTCCAGCTTGGTGGCATCCCCATTGATGAACTCGAACTGGGAATTCGAATCGCTTCGAAACCGGGCAGTCGCCTCCGCGATCTCGCGATCTCGAACATCCAGGCCGATAAACTTCATGTTTCGGTTCTCTTCGTTCGCCCTATCGCTAATCCCGAAAACTTTCGCCAGCGTCTTGGCCTCGTTGCATGCCCCACACGCAAGATTCAAGAGCTGGAAATTCTCTTTACTCGAGATTTTTCTTTGCAGCCCAGCATCGGCTCTGGCAGCGTGGGCAATTAGGGTTTCAAGACGCCGCATATCCTCATCAAGAAAACGCAGATGGGTAGAATGATCCATACAAAACCCAATCTAGAGATTGGGGATAAAAAGGGTCAACCCGCCAATTTCATAAAACCGGAACCAACCACCCTGAATCGTAAACGCTTGCACAACTAACGTGAGATTTACTGCGCGCTCTATGAGTAATGGGTAGCGACTCCTTTAGCTCACCCTGCCTGATTCAGGAGATAACTCGGTTCCATGTACGGGTAATCCTCGTCGAATTCCGTCAAGGGCTTCGGGTCTTCGCTAATCGAATGCGGGCGTCGCTCGACACCTAACGTATCGCGCAAGCCATCACCTATCCGATCGCCCATATCCTTTATCTTTTGGATTAGATCCTGGACGATGGCTGGATTCCGACTGGCTACATTGTTCGTCTCGGCCAAGTCCTCCGCTAAATTATAAAGCTCAGGCTGAGATCTATCAGCATTTCTGCGATTTTCGATATTGTAGCGTAGTTTCCAATCTCCTACACGGATAGCTTGAAGCTGGTCGACCAAGTAATAGTAGAAGGCATCGTAAGGTGATCGGGCTCCAGGTTCGCCCTTCCAGATCGGACTGATGTCGTAGCCATCACGGATCGGGTAATCCCCCAGCGGTTGACCAAGAATGGAAGCAAAAGTGGGGTAAAAGTCCATGGCTGTGACCAGTTCACTGGATACGGATCCCGCCTCGATTTGGGCCGGCCATTTCACGATGCAAGGAACCCGCATACCACCTTCCCAAGTTTGCCCTTTCGTTCCTCGCAACGCTCCATTACTTCCACTATGCTCATCCACACGGCTGCCATTGTCCGAGGTAAATATTACGATGGTGTTGTCCTCCAATCCCAGTCGCTTTAACTCGGCTATGATAACGCCCGCGCTCCAATCCACCGCCGCTACCGCCGCCCCATAGATGCCGTTTCGGGATGCTTTCAAAAACGGATCCATCACGTAATGAGGAAGGTGAACGTGCATGTGGGCAAAATAGAGGAAAAAGGGGCGATCTTGGTTTTCCCGGATAAAGGTCACTGCCTCTTCCGTATAGCTTTGAATCAACGGTGCCTGTTTCGGCTGCTCCGCAATCACCTCCTCGTTTCGCAACAACGGCATAGGTGGGCTATTCGGACGTCTAGGCATGATTGCCATGTCATTGCTGTAGGGGACGCCGTAATAGGAATCGAATCCATGTCGCGTGGGCAGGTGCTCCGGTTGATCTCCCAAATGCCATTTGCCCACATGACAGGTCGCGTAACTATGCCACTTCAAATATTCTGGGAGCAGCAGCTCTCCTGGATGCAGGCCTTCTGCATAACCTGGAAATAGTACCGCACCCGACCGATCTTCTTTGAAGGCATCGAAACTTACCCGCCCGGGATAGCCGCCG
>DKNL01000141.1 GCA_002474325.1 Opitutales bacterium UBA7389 | reverse complement strand
AACACTGCCAAAGAGGAAAACGGAATTGGAAGAGATCGATCCAGTCGAAATACCTATCAATGGCGAACTCGATTTGCACACGTTTCGTCCGTCGGAAGTGAAGGGCTTGGTGGCTGATTATTTCGAAGCTTGTCTAGAAAAAGGCATAACCAGCGTTCGTGTCATTCACGGGAAGGGTACAGGGACGCTAAGAGAAACCGTGCACGCATTGCTAAAAAAATCGGCTCGAGTTGAAAGCTTCCGCTTGGGAGACGAGTCATCAGGAAGCTGGGGAGCTACACTCGTTAAGCTGAAGAAGACAGAATCTTAGCGATTGGGCTTTTCGCCAACAACTCCGTGGAATAAGAAAATGGTGAGGGTACTCCGCCAAGCACGGAGAATCCGCCTTAAAGGCTTTTCTTCAGTGGGTAATTAGGCCACGAATAGGTCTGCTTCCAGAAGTCATGGCCACCAGCACCGTCGAAAATTATATTAAGCAGATATACGCCCTGCAGTTCGAGCAGGGGGATGGTGGTATGGTGAGCATGGGCGATCTCGCTGCTGCCCTAAAAGTAACGCCTGGAACGGCCACCTCGATGGTAAAGTCACTGACCAGGGACAAGCATGTCGAGTACACGCCTCGTGTCGGTGTATCCCTATCTGATTCTGGTAAGCACTTGGCATTGCACGTTCTGCGTCGGCATCGGTTGGTCGAGCTTTTTTTAGTAAAGACCCTGGGGATGGAATGGCACGAGATTCATGATGAAGCGGAGAGGCTTGAGCACGCGATATCGGACCGGGTTCTCGCCAAGCTAGATGCATTGCTAGGGTATCCGAAGGTGGACCCCCATGGAGATTCCATTCCATCGTCATCAGGCGTCATCGCCGAAAGGAACCTGGTTGCATTGGATGAATGCGAAAAGGGGAAATCGGCGACAATAAGCCGGATAGAGGATCAAGCGGAAGATTTTCTCCAGTATCTCGTATCCAATAGGTTGACGCCTGGAAATGAAGTCGAAGTCGTAGAAAGCGATAGGCACGCAGGTATCCTTTCTCTGCGGTTTTTTGATGGAAATCGGTGTAGTTTGGGATTTCCTGCGGCCAGAAAAATACAGGTGGAACTTCATGACTGATACCCTCGTAGCATTAGGTTGGCTAGCCGTATTGCCCTTGGGTTTCGTCGCTGCTTGGCTGATCCAGAAATACAGGTTGGCATTCAGAACGGAGGTCTCTGATGAAAAGAAAGCGGAAAAAGAACAGCAGCGGCTTGCCGAAGCGGAAGCGTCTGCTCGACTGAAGGAGCGAGTGGAAAGCTTGGATAAGGAATTGAGTTCGGCTCGTGAATTAGCAGAGAGCTTGAGGGAAGAAAACACTGGTTTGCGATCTAAGTTGGCGGCATCAGCGGAACGCGCGATCGCCCAGGAGTTGCGACTTAAGGAACAGAAACAGGAAATAGAGCGTATTCAGAAGAAGATGACCCTTGAGTTCGAGAATCTCGCGAACCGAATTCTTGAGACGAAAAGCAAGAAGTTCGCAGTTCAGAACCAGGAGAATTTAGATAAGCTTCTGAATCCGCTAGGAGAGCGAATGAAGGAATTCGGAGAAAGGGTGGAGAAGGCCCATCGCGAAGGGCTCAAGGATCGGGCTGCTCTGGGAGAGCAATTGAACAACTTAAGAGCACTTAATCAACGAATGTCGGAAGAAGCCCAGAACCTGACGACGGCCCTTAAAGGGCAGTCGAAGACCCAAGGTAACTGGGGGGAAATGATTCTCGAGCGGGTATTAGAAAAGTCTGGGTTAACTCTGGGGCAGGAGTACGAAACCCAGTCGAGTTTGAAGGACGAGGAAGGACGGCGTTTTCACCCAGACGTGATCGTGAGACTCCCAGAGAATAAGCATCTAGTTGTGGATTCGAAAGTCAGCTTGATTGCGTACGAGGCTTGCGTCAACGAGCCCGACAGCGAAATCGCCGAAGCTAGGATCAGAGAGCATGTTACGAGCATGCGATCTCACGTTAGCAACTTGAGCGGCAAGAGCTACGACGCTCTTTACTGCATCAACTCGCCGGATTTCGTGCTGATGTTCGTTCCTGTCGAGCCGGCATTCACCATGGCCATGCAAGCAGATGACGGGCTTTTCGATTTCGCTTTCAGTAAAGGTGTAGTGATCGTGACGCCTTCAACATTGCTGGCGACTTTGAGAACGGTTGCAAATATTTGGAGGCAGGAGAAACAAAACCGCAACGTACTGGAAATTGCCAGGCTCAGTGGACGACTCTACGATAAGTTTGTCGGTTTTTATGGAGATATGGAGGAGATCGGCAAGCGGCTGGGAAAAAGTCAGGAAGCCTACGAAGGAGCTTTGAATAAACTGAGGTTCGGAAGGGGCAATTTGGTTAGGAGCGTTGAGGAAATCAAGAAACTTGGAGCCAAGGCTCAGAAATCTCTGCCCCAAGAGGCAATTGAGGAGTCGCTACAAGACGAATTGCTTGATGATGAATAAGATTTCTCTCGCGTCCTGGGCGCAGTTAGGTTTTGGGATAGGGATTGCTTAGGTTTCGATGATTGTCAGAAACGAACAGCAGATGAAATCGATCAGGGAAGCAGCTCAAGTGGCGGCTACCGTTCTCGATCGCATGTGCGAATTGGTATCTCCTGGAATGAATACCTACGACCTGGACCAGTCCGGTCGGTGCTTTATCGATGAACTTGGTGGGGAAAGTGCTTGCTACAAGTATCAAATTGGATCGCGTATCTATCCTGCCTACACATGTCTTTCAGTGAATGACGAAGTCGTTCACGGGATTGGTAGCATAGACCGTGTGCTAAAAGTAGGCGATGTGATTAGCATAGATGTATGTACCCGGTACAATGGATACATAGGTGACAATTGTCGTACAGTCCCAGTAGGTAGCGTCGAGCCGGATGTTCAGAGGTTGCTTGATGTGACGGAAGAGTCGATGTACGCGGGGATAAAAGCAGCGCGACGGGGAAATCGGGTCGGAAAGATATCCAACGCTATTCAGCGAATGGTGGAAGATGCGGGGTTCTCCGTTATTCGCGATTTTGTAGGTCACGGCGTTGGCAAGAGTTTACACGAAGAACCGCAGATACCGAATTTCGGAAGACCGGGGGATGGACCTAAGTTGAGAGAAGGCGTGGTTCTTTGCATCGAGCCTATGGTAAATATGGGGAGGCACGCGGTTAAGATGCTAGGCGATGGTTGGACCGCTTTGAGCGCGGATGGGAGCGTGTCGGCCCATTTTGAGCACACCATTATTGTAACAGGCGAAGGGCCAGAGATCCTGAGCGTGCCTTTCGGTAAGGAAGTCCCTGAGCTGGCTCTAAAGGATTGACCGGGAATCTGCGTTTTTCTCAGAACCTATCTTCCTTTCGCGAGTCTAATAAGGACGATGATAGGGAACGAGAGGAGAGGCTTGCTTTAAAATAGCTCGAGAGCATTCTCGTATCGACGACGCCCTATCGTCTTTTTTTGGTCCGAAAGAAAGCAAACCTACGAATGACAATCTTTAGATTCTTAAAGTACGCCGTTTTTCTATATTGCTCTGGCTCGTTGCTCACAGCGGTCGGGCAAGAACGTAAGTGGAGTTTGGATGAAGCTCTCCCTGTCGATGAGAACGTGATCGCTGGCCAGCTTGATAATGGGCTCAAGTACTATATCAGGGAGAATAAGAAACCAGAAGGCCGTGTTTTTTTGCGATTGGTAGTCAACGCAGGATCTCTTCAGGAAAATGATAGCCAACGAGGACTGGCCCACTTTCTGGAGCACATGGCCTTCAATGGGACGCGCCGTTTCGCAAAGAGCGAGATTGTCGATTTTATGGAGCGGGCGGGAATGCGATTCGGTTCACACGTCAATGCCTACACCTCGCACAATGAAACCGTTTACATGCTTCAGCTACCGACGGATGATCCGTCCTTTCTGGATACCGGGTTTAAGATCCTGGAGGATTGGGCGACGGCCATCACTTTAGATCCCCTGGAGATTGAGAAAGAGAGGGGTGTGATCCTAGAAGAATGGCGACAGCGGCAAGGAGTCGGCGAGCGTCTGAATGAAAAGCAGCTTCCGTTTATCTACTATAAGTCCGATTATGCGGACCGTAAGCCAATTGGCAGCATGATCGTCGTTCGCAATGCGCCAAGAGAGCGTTTTGAGGAGTTTTACAAGCAGTGGTATCGGCCGAACCTCATGGGGGTCATTGTCGTTGGCGACATTGATCGCGATGAGATCGAGCGAAGGATCGTGGATATTTTCGGTGACCTCGAGAATCTGGAGGAAGCTGTGGAGAGAACCCTTACTCTTGTGCCGGATCATGAAGAGACCTTGTATTCGATAGATACCGATCCGGAGTTGACGATCGCCTCTTTCAGATTGTTGACGAAGCGGCCTATTGCCCCGGATGTTAATGCGGGCGATTATAGGCGCATGATCGTAGAGCGTCTCTATTTTGGGATGCTTAATCGGCGGTTGGACGAAAGGGCTCGCGAGTCGAGTCCGCCGTTTGTTCAAGCGAGTGCAGGCATCACCCGGATCGCTCGGGAAAAGGAGGCCTTGCAGCAGTCGGTAATTTTCATAGGCGACCAATTTCAAACCGGCTTGGATGCATTGTTTAGCGAAACCAACAGAGCGGTTCGCGACGGTTTTACGGAAAGCGAATTGGATCGAGTTAAAGCGGATGTGCTACGATCGCTTGAAGGAGCTTTTGATGAACGAGATAAAACGAATTCCGATACCTACGCGGCCGAGTACACTCGAGCTTTCACGGTGGATGAGCCGATTCCAGGGATAGAGATTGAATTGGAAATGACTCAGTCCTTTGTTGGCGACATTTCTTTGCAGGAAGTTAACGCCGTAGGGCAAGGATTCGCTCAAGAGAGTAGTCGCGTGGCTCTCTTTAGTGGCCCGGAAAAGGAAGGATTGGAGTTGCCGTCCGAAAGCAATTTAGCGGTGGCTATCAAACGGGCTAATGGAATCGAACTCGACCCCTACAAGGATGAGTTTCTGGATGCTCCGCTATTAGCGGCCATCCCTGAATCTGGGGAAGTAATTTCGGAGTCTTATGATGAAGTCGTGGATACGCACACTTGGGAATTGTCGAACGGAATTCAGGTTGTCTTAAAGAACACGGATTTTCAGAATGATGAAGTACTCATGAGTGCTTTTAGTCCTGGAGGGCACAGCCTGATGATGGACGACGAATATTTGTCGGCTCTAATGTCTACGATGATTCTGGGCGAAAGTGGTGCCGGTCCATTCAATTCCGTTCAACTGGAGAAACGTTTGGCCGGAAAGTCGATTGAAGTGTCTCCGTATATATCAGATCAATACGAAGGTTTCAGCGGCTCGTCCTCCCCTAGAGACTTGGAAACGTTTTTCAAACTTCTCTATTTGCAGGCGACTCAACCCAGACTAGACCGGGCCGCCTATTCCTCATTGGAATCGCGATTAAAGGCGATGATCGCCAATCGGGAAAAATCGCCTCAATCGGTTTTTCAGGACGCTATCGAGAAAGAGCTTCATGGTGCCCACCCGCGACATAGGCCATTGAGTCTAGTGCTCCTCAACGAGATCGACCCAGATCTCGCTTTGCAGATATTCAAAAATCGTTTCAAGGACTTCAGCGATTTTACGTTTGTATTTATTGGAGCTATAGACCTTGGAGAGATGAAGAATTTGGCGAAAGTCTATCTGGCCTCTCTTCCTTCTGTAGAAAGGATAGAGAAAGGACGGTACCTAGGCGATGATCCTCTCCCCGGGAAACGAAACGTCGAAATCAGTTTTGGACTGGAGGAGAAAACGAGCGTCAGAGTCTTGTTTACGGGCGAGGCGGAATGGTCGCCGGAGAATCGGTATTTACTCAGTGTCGTTAGGGATCTGTTGAATATCCGCATGAGGGAGTCTTTGAGGGAAGAGAATGGCGGAACTTATGGAGTGGGCGTATACGCGTCGCTAACCCGGGAGCCAAAGGAAAGATTTTCCTCGGGATTCGCCTTTTCTTGCGATCCGGCGAATGCCGATCTTTTGATTGGAGAGGGAATGGCACAAATCCTCGATCTGCAAGAGCGCGGCGTGCGTGTGAAGAATCTTGAGAAAGTGCAGGAGATTCATCTACGTGCATACGAGTCTGGATTGAAAGAAAATGGCTTTTGGCTGCGAAACATGGTTTCCGTTGCCCGCGAGGGCAGGGAGTATAGCGAGATTTTGGACTTTCCTAATCAAGTTAAAGTGTTCGATCCCTACCATATTCAGGAAGCGGCAAGAAAGTACTTCAATTTCGACAACGTTGTTGTGGCCAAGCTAAATCCGAAGCACCGTTGACGCGGTGGCATGCTTAGGCGTTCAGGATGGATTTCAAGCGATCCAGATCGAGAATCTGATTTAGCAATTCCTCTTGAACGACTTCGTTGGCAAGGGCCTCTTTTTTTCAGTTGCGGGCTTTGAATCTTGTCTTCGATGGAGTCCGGGGCGATCAGTCGATAGGCATTGATAGTATTGATTTGGCCATCTGGTGCGCTCGATCGATAGAGAGTATGGTTTGATCAAGCAGCCTGAACTCGCTGCCGGTCAGCCCTTCTTTCCATTCAGGCCGACCCAAGAGTTCTGTGAGTGATTCGAGAAAACTATTTTTGTTCTTGGAAAGCTTTCGGCCAAGATCGCTCTGAATAGTCTCGATCCAATAGTCCAATGGCTTTTCCATGCTAAGTAGTCAGAACCACTCGTCTATTGCATATGCGGCTTAAAGATGACTGGATACCGTTTACAGCTCCCGATCGAAATTTCTAGTTAAGAGATATTTCCAACGCAAAGCAGCACGGAGATCCGTTCCCTAGAAAAGCTGATCATCGAGGAACGCAAGAAGGTCTTCTTCGGACAATCGCCGCTGCTCGGTCGTATTTCGGTCCCGAAGCGTTACTGTTCCATCTTGTTCGATGGTTTCAAAATCGATGGTAATGCACCAAGGTGTACCGATTTCGTCCATACGGCGATAACGTCTTCCAATGGCCCCAGAAGCGTCCCAGAAAGCTGTATGCTTACGCTGGATTTTCCTGTAAATCTCCTGAGCTCGCTCGACGATTTCGGGTTTATTCTTCAGCAAAGGGAGCACCGCTACTTTGTATGGTGCGATTCTCGGGTGAAACTTCATTAGCGAGCGTTTCTCCCCACCGACTTCGTCTTCGGTGAAGGCAGCGGTTAGCACCGCAAGCAAAAGGCGATCGACCCCTAAGGCGGGCTCGATTACATGCGGAATGTACTTGGATTTTGAAGACTCGTCAAAAATCTCCATTGATTTCCCAGAGTTTTTCTGGTGCTGGGACAGGTCGAAATCGCCCCGGCATGCGATTCCCCATAACTCTTGTTCGCCGAAGGGGAACTGGAAGGTGATGTCGGTCGTCCCCCGCGAATAGTGTGACAGTTTGTCTTGTGGATGGACATCCTCCCCGAGCATACTCTCGGGTAGGCCGATGGAGATGAGCCAGTTCTTACACCAATCTATCCATTCGCGATGCATAGCGTTCCAGTCCGCATCGGGAGAAATGAAATACTCCATCTCCATTTGCTCGAATTCCCGTGAGCGGAAAATAAAATTCCGAGGAGTGATTTCGTTGCGAAAGGCTTTACCGATTTGGGCGATGCCGAAGGGGATTTTAACTCGTCCCGTATCGACTACGTTTTTGTAGTTTGCGAAAATGCCTTGGGCAGTTTCCGGGCGCAGGTAGGCGATAGCGGTCGAATCACTGAGGGCGCCCACCTTGGTTTCGAACATGAGGTTAAAATCCCTCGGTGGGGTGAGCGAGCCGGGTTCTCCCGTAGCCGGTGAAGGAATGAGTCCATACTCCGAGGGATCCGCCTCTGTGTACTCTTTGAGAGCCAATGGAGCGAGGTCCCCTTGAACCCCCTTCTTTCGTTTCAGCCTCTCGGCATTAGCTTTGGCGTCCGCTTCCATTGCATGGTCCTCTAGTGCGGAAACATAGCCGATGGTGTTGTCGTCGACAACGACGGGGGCATAGAATAACTGGTCAGCTCGATAGCGCATTTTCGACGCTTTGCAATCGACCATCGGGTCCGAAAAACCGCCTACGTGACCGGAAGCTTCCCAGATTTTTGGGGACATAATAATCGAAGAGTCGAGACCCTCGATATCGTCGCGGCGATGGACGATATCCTCCCACCAGGCGTCCTTGAGATTTTTCTTTAGTTCTACCCCCAGCGGACCGAAATCGAAGAAACCATTGTAACCTCCGTAGATTTCAGAGGATTGGAATATGAATCCCCGGCGTTTACACAGGCCGACGATCGCGTCCATCAATGGATTTTGAGAGGTCTTCGCTTTTGCCATAAGGCGTGCTTTCATGGCCAGTCGTCTGGTTCGGGTCAAGCCTTCGGGGGTGTCCTAGGCGTAAATCGGGGCTGAGAACAATCCATTCTAAAGAGATCCTAATTTAGATTGCCAACCGAGTTTGAATATTCATTGACTTTCCAGCTACCGCAGAACCTTTTCAAATATTTATAACATGGCCGAATTAGAAGGAAATTGTCTCGTGGGACAGTCGGGAGGACCGACTGCCGTGATCAATGCAACGCTTGCTGGAGTAATCGAAGAGGCACTCAATTACGAGTGTATCGAAGAGATCTACGGAAGCTTAAATGGGGTTATGGGGATTCTCAACGAGGACTTCGTGGATTTAGCGTCCGAGTCGCAGCAGGCTATCCGGGGCCTCAAAACCTCACCTGGTGCTGCCCTGGGTACCAGTCGGTTTCAGTTTAAGAAGCAGGCGGATTTCGATCGGGCTCTCGAAGCATTTGGAGCCCACGATATCCGATATTTCTTTTACATTGGAGATAACGACTCCATGTCCACGGCAGCGCGGTTGAATGCCCAAGCTGCCGAGCAAGGCTACGAAATGAGAGTCATTGGTATACCTAAGACTATCGACAACGACATCACGCGCACCGACCACACGCCCGGGTATGGCAGCGCGATCAAATACATCGCCACGACGGTTCGAGAAATGGCGTTAGACAACGAAGCGGTCGGCCAGGGCGACTATGTATCCATATTGGAGGTGATGGGACGGAATTCCGGCTGGATCGCCGCGGGAGCATCCTTGTGCAAGCGCCGTGACAAGCCCCACGATCCACCTCATCTGATCTATCTTCCGGAAGTGGCTTTTTCCGAGCAGAAGTTTGTTGAAGACGTCCAACGGGTTTTGAAGAGAGAGAGCTATTGCGTGATTGTAGTGGGAGAGGGCCTTGTTGATGCGGATGGCAACTACGTGTCCATGAGTTCATCGAGCATCGACGCCTTCGGCAACGTTCAACTCGGCGGCTCAGGAGACTACCTGAAGGATTTGGTGCAAAAGAACCTCAATGTAAGCGCTAGATCGTGCAAACTCGGAATTGCCCAGCGGACCGCGACGCATTGCGCCTCACAGACCGATGCTGACGAGGCCTATTTGGCGGGACAGAATGCAGTCGTCGCTGCGGTCGCCAATGGCGAGACGGGCAAAATGGTTACCCTGCAGCGAGGAGACTCAGATACGTATGTTTGCGAAACGGGACTAGCCGAATTGAGCGAAGTATCTGAAGGCACCAAACGCATTCCCGCTGATTGGATCAACGAAGATGGAGTCAGCATGAATTATCCATTCATCAAGTATGCCCTACCGTTGATTCAAGGCGAGGTAGATGTAAGCTACGAGAACGGCTTGCCTACCTATGCCAAATTGAGGCGCTTGCCGGTAGAGAAGCGTCTCGGAGCATATGCTCGTTAGAATCCTTGCTTGATCTCGGGCTCTGAACTCGAGCGTCCGATCAAAGCGAGCAACTCCTTTCCCCTTCAGCCAGGAACCTTTCATGTCTCGTTTCTATTCGGGAGGAAGATTCTAAGCGTATAAAGTCCGGTTTCGAGACTTATGATCATACCGGCATCTTGGTTTTCCGGATCTAGGGTGAATGTGTCGACGGACTGGCTACCCTCAATTATAGAAGTGACACCTCCCCAACCACAACGATGCCGCCATCTCTTTCCACGAAAGCTGGAAAGGAGATATTGACGAGCCGAGAGAGGTCAGAACCAACTTCGTAAACTTCAAGGATTGCAATGCCGGTAGGATTGCTGTCCCTGCTGACGATCGCCTCAAAGACCTCGGGATCAAGCTCGATGGGCTGAACTAATCGGCAAGTGTCTTAGATCGGATTCGTTAGGCGCTAATAGGGGCTCCCAGTGGTCGAAACCTCGTGATAAATCCCGAATATGCTAGACCTCGATTTGGCATGGGGATCGAGGTCTAGTGTTAAAAGTCTTGGAGCTGCGATCCCAAAAAAACGCTCGCTATGGAAGTGCGTATAGCTCGACTAAGGCGACGCCGGTAGTTCCATTTTCCCCCGAAGTCACCACTGTGTAAAGACCTGGCTCGAGATCTATGATGATGGCGGCATCTTCGCTATTTTCGGTGAGCGGAAAAGCTCCGACTAGCTGGCTCGCCTTAGTAATCTCGGAGGGATCCCAAAGGTTGTGCCATCCGCCGTTGGATTCTACAGCTGTTCCGGCAATGTCGTAGATGGTGATTATGGGATTGGCTAGAAATCCAGCAATTCCTTGATTTGCAAGGCCCGGACCGACCGCCCTGATCAAAACTCGACTGGGTAAATCGCCCTGCACTACGAATCCCGGAATGACCACGTCTGCCCCGGTCCCGACTAAAGCCCGAGACGATAGGTTGATCATGCGAGTAAAGTTTTCTTCGATCTCAAATGCCTCAACCAGAGCGACTCCGGTCGAGTTGTCCTGTCCGCGAACGATTGCCGTGTAGAGACCTTGTTCGAGTGTGACTAGAAGGGCGGTGTCATCGTCATGAAGATCCCGCCCTCCGGCTCCGACGAGTTGAGAGGCTGCGATTATGGCACCTGGATCCTCGTTAGTCGCCCACCCCTCATTCGAATAGATTAGCTCGCTAGCAGCGTTGTAGATCTCGAGTCGCGGTTTCAGCAGTGGATCGTCGATACCATTGTCTATGAGGCTAGGGCCAATGCCTCTAATGAGAATCTCTTTTGGATCCGGTCCAATGACTACGAAACCGGCAATCAAGACGTTTGCTCCCGTACCTACACGGGCTCTCGTGGCGATGTTGTAGAGGCGTTTGTCGGTGACGAGGATTTCCGAGTCTTCACTAGCGGTTGATCCCCCTGCACTCGTGGCTACCACGTAATAAGTACCTTCGTGTTCGGTATTGGCCGGAGTAATATTCAGGACAGATCCAGTTTCACCGTCCAGTACTTCATCGTTGAAATACCATTGATATTCGATTGCGGAATTGGATACAGCTCGGGCATCGAGAGTAGCGACTCCGCCCTTCAAAACGATGTCACCCAGTGGCTGTTCCACGAAAGCGGGGGCGTCTTCCGGCAAGGGCTGTACGGAAAGACTGGCGACTTTGCTAACGGTGGATCCCGTCTGGCTTGTAACAGTGACGATATAATCTCCATCATCACTGGCGGAGGCTGTGGATATTGTCATTGTATCGCTCGTAGCTCCCTCGATATCCTCTCCGTTTTTCGTCCACTGGTAAGCGAAGGGGCCTTGGCCAGAAGCTCCCACGGAAAGAATAACGGTCTCACCGTCAAAAGAAGTTGAGCTTGACGGTTGAGAACTGATTGAAGGGGCAGCCAGAGTTTCGATACCCACGATCGCAATCGCGTTTGCCCCATTTGTAAAAGCGTAATTCATGGCGATTTCGCCATTGGAATTGAATCCCCCAATTTCAGCGCCGCTAACGGTAGCAGGGAAACCGGGTTTCACCTCGAATGTGTCTCCTTCCCGAGCGACGAGAACAACGGCCCCATTTACGTCAGTTGCCCAGGCTCCGGTATCTGTGGTATCGCTAATCGAGTCTCCGAGGCCCTTCAAGGTAGCTTGGAAGGCGATATGGCCAGCTCTGTTTATTATAGGAAAGCTGAGTAGGTCGAAGGCGACACCTGTTGCTGTCCCGGGAGCTTGAAGTCCTGTTTGAGCGATAATCGACCACTCGCCTGTTACGGATCTGGCTAGGATGGTTTTGAGGTTGCCATCAGACTCTACAGCATGAACCGCCAAACCCCCATCGTTGCCGACGACTGGATCCATAAAGCTGTTGAAGCGACGATTGATTCCAAAAATATCAACGGATTGCTCCGATGTAATCAACAGGTTCAGGATACCATTGGAATACTGATACAAGCCCTCCTCTTCGTTGGCATTTTGCAAACTAGCCCAAAAATAGACATTGCCATCTCCATCGACCGAGGGTTCCCCGAGAGATAGGAAAGGATCGCTGGATCCTGGAGCTGAATCGCCGGATTTGGCAATCAGCGTCGCTCCAAAATTAGCGTCGAGAGCCCATATCCCTTTCTCGTTGTTGAAGTCGTTTTCGTCTGAATCTTCGATGGTGGCTAGCAAGGCTCCATTGAGGGAGGCGTTTTGGGCGAGTGCGATGGGTTTAGCGATCGTCAGTGTGCCGCCATTGAGATTAGAACCTTCGATAGCCGCGAGTTTCACTATGGGTGCTGCTTCACCTTCAGGTGCGGGAAGCTCGGCGACCCAGATGCCATTATCATCCGGTTCGTTAGATAGGCGAAGGCGTGATGAAAAAGAAAACCCGTGGGATGGTAGGCCTTGGGGAGTTCCAAAGTATTGGTGTCTTTTCGATGGAGAAGTCGTCCCAACGTAATCGATGACTGGTCGACCTGATTGTGTGGCGGCAATGATTTTGAAATCCGGGTTTGCTGCTGAGAGTCCGCTCATACCGGCTGATAAGAGGATTTCCGATGACGAGAAGCTATGGCCGGGAGCGAGTGTCCCTGCTAAGGCAATGCTGGGGCCGCCAGTAGCGGAAATGGATCGAATACTCTCAAAGAACCCGCTTTCACCGTTTACGGTCGCGGGTTCGCCTACAGCGGCTATTAATTCAACGTTGCCGTTGCTGTATTGGAGAGCCGCGTCGAGATGGGCTGGGCTACGATTGGCGATTTCCATCAATAATCGCAGTTTTTCGAGAACGGTAGCTTGTGTGTTCGGATCGAGGGGAGGTTCGCTGCTTGGGGGCATACTGCCATTCGAAATGCGATTAACAAGAGCCTGCAAAGCGAGAGGCCGAAGAATTAGATCTTGGGAGCTTTGAATCTGCGTAAGATCGAAGGTGTTCTGACGCCCAGCCCCTTCGCCGTGGCAACTTACGCAGCTCTTTTCGAAGACTGGTGCCAGAACTTCCGTGTATGCTTGATCAATACCGGAGGTTTCGAACAAAGCTCCGAACGAAACCTGCCCATCCTCATTTATATACGGGATCGAAAATGAATCTAAGGTCTGTTGAGAGCTTGTCCCTGCCGAATCACCAGATAACGAAACGAGTTCGAAAGTATTGGAATAACCGCCTATTGGAATAGCGGACGCAGCAAAAATGAGAAAGGCGTAAGAAATCGTCTTCATGTCTATCTGATTATGTCTAGCGGTTGGAAGTCCCTCGGTTTCGAAGGAAATATTGCATTCATTGCCGATGGGGGTACGCCCATCCATTTCTCTAGGATTGACCGATACACTGTTCTAAAATCGACGTTGTATT
>DKNL01000140.1 GCA_002474325.1 Opitutales bacterium UBA7389 | reverse complement strand
TCAGGAACTCCCTTCAAGGAGGCTTTGTGGATTCAACGATGCGAGATCTTCCCGCACGAATAGGCCCTCTTTGCGAATGAGCTCGCCATCAAACCAAATTTCGCCTCCGCCATATTCTTTGCGTTGGATACAGACCATATCCCAGTGTACTCGCGACTTGTTTCCATTATCTGCTTCCTCATACGCCTGGCCTGGAGTGAAATGGAAAGATCCGGCTATCTTTTCGTCGAATAGGATGTCCCGCATCGGCTCACATATGTGGGGATTAAACCCGATCGCGAATTCGCCAATAAATCTCGCCCCGATATCGGAATCCAATATTTCGTTCAATCGTTCCGTGTTGCTCGATTGAGCTTCGACAACTTTTCCTTTTTTGAACTCCAAGCGGACGTCGTCGAAGGAAACCCCCTGGTATACGGTCGGAACGTTGTACTGAATCACGCCCTCTACGCTATCGTGCACAGGGCAGGAAAACACCTCACCATCCGGAACGTTGTGGGTGCCCACGCAAGGAATAGCAGGAATCCCCTTCATCGAAAACCGCAGATTCGTTCCATTGCCCTTGATCGCAACTTCATCGACATCGGTCATAAGTTCGGCCAAGCAGTTGCTCCCCTCTTTCATTCGACTGTAATCCAGGTTGCAGACTTTGAAGAAGAAATCTTCGAAGGCCTCCGTGCTCATCATGGCTTGCTGAGCCATCGAAGGCGTTGGCCATCTTAGGACGACCCATTTAGTATGGTTCACTCGCCAATCCAAAACCGGCTTCATAACTTCTGAAACCATTTGAGCTTGGTCAGCGGATACATCGGAAGACTCGAAAATATTCTGGGATCCTCGAAGGGCGATATACGCATCCATGGACTTCATTCTCTGCAGTTCCACCGCTCCCTGGATACGCATTTGATCTTCAGTCGCCTCCAACGCTATTTCCCGGGAAACTCGAGCGTGGTTCAAATTCACATAGGGAATCGCCCCCCTCTCTCGTACCGCGCGGAGCAACTCGATAACCATATCGTCTGGAACATCGAAGGCATCAATCAGAGCCTTTTCTCCTGGCTGCAGACTAGTCGAATAAAAGGTTAAATTTCGAGCAAGCTTAGAGTATCTTGGATCTGTCATCGTACTTCTTTACAAATAGCTTTTTTTGGGGTTGCAATAACCGAGGGGTGAAATCGATACGGATTAGGCGAGTTTGTTAATCGCCATGCTTCCTCGTTTGTTTCCGGAGAAACAGATCTTGGATACAGCCGCGTCGAAGTCCTCGACTCCTCTCAGAATTTCTATTTCCAAACGCAAGAAATACAGGGGCAGAGGAAATTCCTCGTCCTCCGGAATACGGACCGCGTCCTTTTCAGTCGTTACGATAAAATCCAGATCGGCATCTACAGCCTCGTTAAAAATCTCTCGTAGTTCGTCCGCATCGAATCGATGATGATCTAAAAAGCGTTTCGTGTACAACAGGTTCGCTCCAAATCCACGAAGAAACCCCTCAAAACTCTCGGGAACCGCGATCCCGCTAAAAGCTCCGATTCGCTTCTGTAGCAAATCATCCAACGGCAATCGACTTTCTCCATTTACTTGCTGCAAGTATTGTGGCTTGTGGGTGCACTCGATAATATCGATTCCCGGGTTATGCTTCTGGATAAGGGCCTCCAAATCAGGATCCGGATTTCCATCAGACTTTGTCAGAAACACATAGGAAGCCCTTTTGATGTGTCGGACCGGCTCCCTGAGGATTCCCCTCGGCAGCAAATGGCGATTGCCGAATGGATTGCTCTTGTCGATCAGCAAAAGATTGAGCCTACCCTTAAGCGGAAGATACTGGAAGCCATCGTCGAGAACGAGAGTATCGCATCCAAACTTCTTAATGGCATAGGTTCCGCTTTTCACACGGTCCTTATCCACCAAGACTATTATCCCGGGCAGATTACGGGCTAGCATGTAGGGCTCGTCTCCAGCGAATTCCGAATCGAGCAGCACCTTCTTCCCGTCGCTAACCACTTTCGGAGGAAGTGGATCTCCACCCGAAACCCAAGAACGCCACATCTTTTGAAAAACCGTTTCCCCAACCAGATCCTTACTCATATAGCCGCGGCTTAGAATCGCGACTCGGCGACCCTGTTGCTGAAGCGACTTTGCGAATTTCTCTACAACTGGAGTTTTGCCCGTGCCTCCGACAGTCAGATTCCCAACAACCACCACTAGGCAACCTAGAGGCTGATCCTTGAGGATCCGCTTTCGGTAAAGGAAGAATCGAAGCCGAGCTATGAATCCAAAAATCAGCGAGAGAGCATAAAGGAAACAACCCAGAGTAAAAGCGAGCTTACCGCGTCGGCGATCATAAAACACATCGACAGCGAATTCTTCGATCTGAGATAGCCGTTTCTTGAATCGGGAAATTGCCATACAATCAGGACGTCAATCGGGAAAAGACTCGAAAATATAGAGCGGATGTCTTCAACATTACGAGAGGAAAACCACCCACAAACAATCAATTGACAATCTCGCTACATCGACTGCTTCCCAGAAAATTGTACTTGCCAGAACCCTGCCCGTGCTACATCGACCCGATTTTGATGCGTTGGAGAGAGCAGTAAAACAGGGTTAAGATACCTTGACGGATTGGAGATTCAGACCTCCAACAAGCAAAGTAAACTTACAGGAATCAATCTAATAAACCAATTTTTACTCGTTTATGAAGTCCCTCATTATAGCCGAAAAGCCGAGTGTCGCCCAAGATCTCTCCCGAGCCCTGGATGGCAAATTCGAGAAGAAGGACGATTATTTCGAAAATGATGACTACGTTATTACTTCGGCAGTCGGACACATTGTAGAGCTCTGCATGCCGGAAGACTATGACAAGAAAGACGCCTTCTGGAGATTGGCCAACCTCCCTATCATTCCATCGAAATTCAAACTCAAGCCGATCGAAAAGACCGAGTCGAAATTCAAAGCCATCAAGAAACTCATTAATAGCAAGGATATCGATACCCTGATAAACGCTTGCGACGCCGGACGAGAGGGAGAGCTCATTTTCAACTACATCTATAAGCTTACAAAATGCAAAAAGCCGGTTAAAAGACTTTGGATGCTCTCCATGACACCGGCAGGCATTAGAGAAGCGTTCGATAATCTTCGCGATGGCGAAGAAATGTTGGATCTGACAGAGGCAGCTACATCCCGATCCGAAGCAGATTGGCTTATTGGCATCAATTGCACGCGCGGAGTCACTAAACGTTTTTACGGCTCGCGAGCGGGTAATGTAGCAGGTGTTGGACGCGTGCAAACTCCAACTTTGGGAATGGTCGTTCAAAGAGAACGCGAAATCGAGCAATTCAAGCCACGCGAATACTGGAGGATTGTCGTCAATTTCTCCATCGCCAAGGGCGGTTACGAGGGCATCTATCAAAAGCCCGAATTTAGAAAATCAGAAGATGAGCACGATCGAGTCGATCGTCTTTGGGACGAAGACACCGCTAACCGGGTCATCGAGTCGCTTGAACGTAACGAAACCGCGTCCATCAGCGAAAAAATCAAAAAGTCCAGGCAGTCATCTCCCCGCCTCTACGATCTAACTACGCTTCAACGCGAGGCCAACAATCGGTACGGCTTTTCCGCACGACGCACACTTCAACTTGCACAGGCCCTCTATGAAAAGCATAAGATGATAACCTATCCGAGGACCGATTCTAAAGCCCTTCCTGAAGATTATCCCGAAACCTGCCGCAAAACGCTAAAAAATCTGGATGACGATCTAGCTGCTACCGCCAATAAAGTCGTATCGAATAATTGGATAAACGCTAAAGATAAAAGAGTCTTCAATAACAAGCAAGTTTCCGATCACTTTGCGATCATTCCGACTGCGGAGAAACGTAAAAAGCTCAAGGATGACGAAGCAAAGATCTTCGATATGATCGCCCGGAGGTTCATCGCCATTTTCTACCCGTCCGCCGAATACAACGTCACAACCCGGCTCAGCGAAGTGGACGACCAAGTCTTTAAAACCGAGGGCAAAGTCCTTGTCTCGCCAGGGTGGCTAGAGGTCTACGGGAAAACCACCGAAGGGATGGGCGAAAAGACTCTTCCCGCAATCAGCGATGGGGACGGAAGCCCGAGCAAGGCCAAGATTGGTGATTTCGAGTCTGTCCACGAGCAAACAAGGCCACCGCCTCGCTACACGGAAGCCACTTTGCTGTCCGCGATGGAAGGGGCAGGAAAACTGGTTGAAGACGATGAGTTAGCAGATGCCATGAAAGAAACCGGCCTAGGGACGCCCGCTACGCGTTCGGCTATTATCGAGCGCCTGATCGCCGAGCGCTACATGGAGCGGGATCACCGCAATCTGGCGCCTACCCCTAAAGCGGAAGTGCTCCTAGACTTTCTGTTCGCCGTAAATGCCGAAGCCCTGACCGAGCCGACCCTTACAGGCGAATGGGAATACAAATTGCGCAAAATCGAAAACGGAGAGCTCGATAGCAAAACGTTCATCGATGAAATCGTATCTATGACTAAAGAAGTCGTAGAGAATATCAAATCGTATGAAGAAACCGAGGACGATCTCGAGCCAACTGATCTAGTTTCCCCATACACGAACGAGCCTCTGTACGAATCTCTGAGAGCTTACCGAACCAAAGACAACTCATTCGCGGTATACAAAGTAGTCGGCAATCGGAAAATGTCCAAAGAGGAAATTCGTGAACTCCTCGAGAAGAGACGGATCGGACCACTCGATGACTTTCGGTCCAAGCGAGGCAAGCACTATAGTGCCTATTTGTTCCTCGACGACGAAAGCAAACGAGTGAAATTCGACTTCGGGAACGGAGATTCGGAAAACAGGGAGATCGACTTTTCGAAATTAACGCCTCTAGCCAAGTGTCCGCGAACCGGGGGCGATCTTTTTGAAACAGCCAATTCCTACATCGTTCGCGTTATGGATGGGGACGAAGAAAAGACTCCCATTAAGGTCAGCCGCAAGATCCTGGATAGGGAGATCCCGCAGGAACAAGTCATTAAACTTCTGGAAACCGGGAAAACGGATTTACTCGACAAGTTTTGGTCCAAGCGCACGAAACGCCCATTCGACGCGTATTTGGTCCTCAATGACAATGGCCAAACAAAATTCGAGTTCCCGCCACGAGCTCCCAAGAATGCTACAAAGAGAGCCAAAAAGAAAGTCATAACACCCTTACAAGGTGGATCTTGATCCACAACCTCGTGTGGAACATCGATTAGACGAGGGCATAAAAAGCTCAAGAGACGATACAAAGTAACTTAGAGGACGCAATTGGGGCGACATGTGCAATAGAGGGAGATGAGGATAGTTCGTCGTCATTCAAGCCGAGCTTTCAACTGTTGTTGAGAAACACGCGGTGCCAGGAATCAGGTAGTTTAGTCTGCAATTTCCAGTCGACGTTTATAGGCTTTTCGCCCTCCCTCGATACGAAATCGATTTCCCAACAATAAATGAAGGAAGCAGCTTTATTCGAAAGGTTTCTCCATAGCCCACTTCGGCAACCGTCGGAAAGCGTAATAGAATCACGAAGGCGCCCATGGATATCCCAATCGATCTCCTATTACTCATTGTGCTCGCCTCGATAGCACACCAGGGCAAGAAACCCATCCTTTTTCCGGGATTCTATTTGGTATGCTCAAAGCGATCAATATATACCTTCTGCCCGCGAGCGAGTTTGAGGAAAACGTATGCAACGCAGTAGTTATCAGCGTCACCCACTTCACCCTATACAGTCTCCTAGGATTCGTGATTGCGTTTATAATCGTTAAGCATTCCAAGAACCCGAGGATGGCAGCTGAGATGACTTTTTTATCGATAATCAGCTTTCTGACTCACATCGCCAGCCTGAACGCCGTAAATTTATACAACTAATATATCGTTATATATCTATACCCTATATTTGGATATAAGTATAATATAATAGATTCTCATCGACCAATCGAATAGACACGGAATCCAATATGTCTCAATTTGCCCCGATCTGTCACGTTTCTACCGTCGAATAAAAACGCCGGCTTCATCATCTTATCGAATACTCTCTGGTAGTCTAGATCCTTAAACTGGTCCCATTCTGTCATGATCGCTACCGCGTGAGCATTTTCAATAGCCTCGTAAGGGTCGTCGCAAATCTCAATTTGATCGCCAAATTCCGAACCCAGATCGAGGTGAATTTGCTCGGGAGCGACTTTAGGGTCATAAATCGCCAGGTTCGCCTCCTCTTCCAAAAGATCCCGCCCTACGTAAATAGCAGGCGACTCTCTTGTATCGTTCGTGTCTTTCTTGAACGCGAAGCCCAGCAAAGCTATTCGCTTGCCGTTCACGGTGTTGAAGAGCGAATTAACGATACGGGTAGAAAAGCGCCGCTTTTGCCAATCATTGATTTCGATGACCTTTTTCCAATAATCAGCGACTTCGGGAAGGCCGAAGTGCTGGCACAAATACACGAGGTTCAGCAAATCCTTCTGAAAGCAGCTACCTCCAAAACCAACGGAGGAATTTAAGAATTTAGGACCGATTCGAGAATCCTTGCCAATGGCGTAAGCAACCTCGTCTACGTTCGCCTCCGTTGCTTCGCACAAAGCCGAAATCGAATTTATGCTGGAAATGCGTTGAGCTAGAAAAGCGTTGGTCACCAATTTCGAAAGTTCTGAAGACCATAGATTGGTTTTAAGAATCCGTTCTCGGTCAACCCATGTCGCATAAACACTGGCGAGCGTCTCCATCGCTTCCTGGCCCTCGAGAGTTTCTTCACCCCCAATCAACACTCGATCCGGATTCTCCAAATCACGGATCGCAGTCCCTTCAGATAAAAATTCTGGATTGGAAAGAACCTGGAACGAAATCCCGTCAACCGCGTTGGCATTTAAGACTGTCTTTAAAGATTCTGCCGTTCTTACCGGAATGGTAGATTTCTCTACTACGATTTTGGAGCTTTCCGAATGTTCCGCGATATCTCTAGCACACAATTCTACGTATTTTAGGTCCGCCGCTCGGCCTGCGTCGACTCCATACGCTTTAGTCGGGGTACCCACACTGACAAAGACAACGTCCGCTCCTTTAATTGCCGAGATCTTGTTAGTAGTGAAAAATAAATTGGTTCCACGGGCTGACCGAACGACTTCGTCAAGCCCTGGTTCGAATACCGGAAGGGTATCCGAATTCCAAGCGTTAATCCGCTCTTCATTGATATCCGCTACGGTAACCGTGACCTGTGGACACTTGTAGGCGATCATCGCCATTGTTGGACCACCGACGTAGCCCGCTCCTAAGCAGCAAATTTTCATTAACGGAATCCTCTATTCGAATAAGGACGGTGGAGGGAAAGAGCCGATAGACAAGATCTTAGACCCCGTCTTTTGTGTGTTTCCACATATTTTTACGGGCTATCGGAACATAGGTAAAAAGTAAAGAGCCTATCTATTCTTCGAATGAAGTAAAAGCATGGCAAAGGGCAACTGCTGCTGCGTCGGATTGATCATGGTCTAACGCGTCACTGATACCCATCAATCCCATCACCGTTTTGGCGACCTGCTCCTTACTTGCCCTACCGACGCCCACAACAGCTTGCTTGATCCTTAGGGGGGCATATTCATAGATAGGTTTACCCATCACCGCAGCTGCCGCAATCGCTGCTCCTCTTGCCGCTCCCATTACCTGAGCGGTTTGAAAATTCTGGACGTATATCGTTTGCTCAACCGCCACGGCATCTATAGAATACATATTCAAAATATCTGATACGCTTTCGTTAATTTGCCCGAGGCAGTTGAACATGGAAACCGAAGGCTTAATAAGCACAGTCCTGCTATGGAGGAGCGTACGCCTGTTCGGTCCTAATATTTCGACTACCGCTAGGCCCGTCCCCCTTAGGCTGGGATCGATTCCCATAACGGACCCTTTAAACGGGGATCCAATCGTAGGCAGTCGTTTCAATTGCGACGCATCAGTGGATTTTCCCTTAAGCTTGTCAGCCCACAACTGTCTGGCACTTTTTCTAGGCATGATAAGTCCACCAAAGTTCCCCAAAGGCAATCCAAATCATATAGCCCACCGCAATAATGGTCAGCCAAAACGCTGTGCGTTCGAACCATCTCTGATTTACTTTCCTAGCGAAATAATAGCCAGCAAAGGCCCCGAACATGACAAAGGGAACCAATCGAACATTAGCCATTGCGCTTTCCCAGGTTATTATGTCAATCGATACCAAGAACGGGATTTTGAACAAGTTCAGCAATGTGAAGAAATAAACGCTAGTTGCCAAAAACGCCATTTTCGGCATGCCCATGGCAAGCAGGTAGAGCGTCATTAAAGGACCGGCAGCATTAGCTATCATAGAGACAAATCCCGCCATGCAACCGATCATCGGCGCGAAGCTCCTAGGAAGGAGTCCCGACTTTTTCGGTGCTTTCGACCTCCGATTAGCGACGTACAAGACAATCATTATCACCAGCGATGCTCCAATTAAGAGTCGCGCCTGAGCATTGTCAATGGATCCCAAGACAGAGAACCCTACGATTACGCCCACTACCGCGAACGGGATCAATCCCAGCACTTGCTTCCAATCCGCGTGTTTCCGAAAGGCAATAACTGCGCAGAAATCGCCAACAACCAAGAGCGGTAATCCGAATCCTGTCGCATCCTTGGCAAGCAATACGTTCTGGAAAATCGCGACATTGAGGATGCCTAATCCCGGAATGCCGCATTTGCTCATTCCTATGACTATCGCGGCGATCGCGAAGAAAACCCATTGCCAAAGCTCGTAAGGCATTGACTCAAAAGGGGCTATCGAGAAGCCAAGAGCAATTCAATAAATGCCGCTTTGCCAACAAGCAAAAGGGGATCGCCAAAAGCGAACCCCTTTTAACAGTATTCAGACGGGCTGACCTGAGCAAAACCAGTGGCTTTTAGCTGCAAACGAACGATATTTAGGGAACAAAATTTTTTCCCTGTGACCTATCTTTTCCCAATTGACCGATGGGCAATTGGAGATAAACCATTTCCCAACAAGTTAGAGGTGCCTAGGTTTAGGCATCTCAATAAGAGCCTATTGCCCCTCAGGGGCTATAAAACTATATAAGCACACCCTAATGGTTTATCGTTTCTTTAACAAACCAGTCCTACTTACGACGTCTGTCTTCGCCAGTCTCGCTAATCTTACTAAAGCTCAGGTCGACCTGCCTACCGAAAAGCTAGCTCCGCTAGAGATCTATGCTGACCGCCTAGTGCAGCCATCAAAATTCGTGTCGTCTAATTCGGGCAAAACGATCACCAATACTCTGATAGGCGGCGCTCGAATCGGAATTCGAGATCTCTCCGAAGCTCTCGTACAATATCCGGGATATGCCGCCTTTCGAACAACGCCTGCCCGGGCCGCCCACCCAACCACTCAAGGTGTGCGCCTACGCAATCTGGGCATAAACTCGACTTCGCGATCTATTGTAACACTGGACGATGTTCCCCAAAACGATCCGTTCGGAGGCTGGATCTATTGGCAACGTTACCAGCCAACCGCATTGTCATCCATCAGTATTCGTCCATCCAGCGACAGTGAGTCCTGGGGCAACTATGGCACAGGAGGGAGGATTTCCATGAAATCCCTCCCACCTTACACCCTCGGGCTCCACACCAAAGCTACCTTCGGTTCCGATGGCGAACGCGAATTTTCCCTCTTCGCTAATTCGAGAATAAACGATCATTCATCGCTCTCGTTTTCGGGAATCCTAGGCGAAACCGATGGATTCTACACGCTTCGCGAAGACCAGCGTGGATCGGTAGATCGGAAGGCGAACTCCGAAGTATCTTCCTTTTCTATTGGCTACGACTTCGAGGTTGAGGACTTGTGGCGGATCGAGGTAAACGCCAACCGTTTCGAAGAAGATCGCGTTAATGGCACCCCGCTGGCTGTAAATAGTACTGTAGCTACCGATATTTCCGCCTCCGCTCTTCGCTTATTCGATGACGGCAGTTCAGGATTAAAAATGATCGTCTATCACCAAGATCGCGATTTCCAAAATCAGTTTACCTCAGTCGCTAACGATAGGAATTACGAACGGCCGGCACTCAATCAATTCGACGTGCCTGCTTCGGCAAACGGGGCCAGCTTACGCTACTTCACTCGAATCGAAGACACCCACGACTTTTCAATTGGGGCCGATTTCCGCGATGCAGATGGATCCGTGGCCGAACAATTCCGCAATCTTGGATCGGGCTTTACCCGCCTTCGTAAAGCTGGAGGAGAGCAGGAATCAATCGGTATATTTTCCACCGCCAGATTGCAGCTTTCAGACAACACCTCATTAACGGGATCTCTGCGACTAGATGAGGTCGAAGATCAGAACGGATCCCGCAATGAATGGAACACACAAACCGATGCCCAAATTCGAGACGACTCAATTCCAGATAAGTCAGAGTCATTTTTTTCCAACAATATAACATTGTATCATGATTTTTCTGACAATTTAAGAGGAATGATTCGTCAATCAAGCGGATTCCGAAGCCCAACTCTCAACGAGCTCTATCGTCCATTTCGCGTAAAGAACGACATCGTCGAATCCAATGCGGAGCTCGCGGCCGAAGAACACTTCAGCTGGGAAGCGGGGCTTTATTACAGCCCTGACGATGCTTGGTCGATCAACATCAACATCTTTCGCTATTCGTTGGACAACATGATTGCCAATGCCGTTCTCTCCAAAGAGTCGGGCTTCAATCCATTGTGCGGTTTCGTTCCCGGAGGCGGATCTTGTGGCCAACGCAGAAATATAGCCGATAGCTATGTGGAAGGCGTGGAGATCGATTGGCAATCTCGTTTAAGCGACACAGTAAGCGTAAGAGCTCAGACCGTATATGCTCCATCCAATATACAACAAGCTGATGGCCTCTCTGCCCTAGCCGGAAATGAGTTTCCGCACGCATCTCCGTTCAAAGCCAATCTAACTTTCGAATGGCAGCCCAACGATTCCGTTAATATCTGGTCTAGCCTCAGGTATCAAAGCAGCGAATACGAAGACCTTGGCAACGAGCGCGAGCTCGATAAGATCTTTCAGGCAGAAGGGGGGATTCGCTATGCAATATCCGGCCAGCACGCCATCTCCTTGCACATTGAAAACATGTCCGATGAAGAATTCGAAACAGGAATCTCTACCGCTGGACTAGTTTCCATATCCGCACCACGCACGATTTGGCTATCGTGGGACTTTTCCCGATAAGAGGCTAACCTTTCAAAGGTTGAGACCCAAGTAGCAAAGATAGCCCCCTAGGAGGCAGGCCCCTGTCCATTTCGTCAAGCGGGACGTGCAAATAAAAGTGGACGCTTGGAAAATCAGCATCAGTACAATCATCGCCGGAAATATCAGGGTAAAAAAATCCGTGCTCGCCGTGAGCCCATTGGGCGTGATCGCTGCCGATGCTCCCGCAACGAGTAAGATATTCAGGATGTCCGCTCCCACCACATTTCCGATCGCCAATTCGCCATGACCCTTTCGCACTGCCATGACTGAGGTCACCAATTCTGGCAGTGATGTCCCGAAGGCCACCAAGGTCGCCGCGATTACTGATTGTGGCACATTCGCCCGGATTGCCGTTTCCTCGACGGCATGAATCAAAACGTGCGAAGTCGAAACCACTACCACGAGACCAAAGATGAGCTTCATGAGAATGTGCCGTGTGGATCCTTTCCCATGAGATTCCACTCCAAACTCGCTTTCCACATTCTTAGCCCAACGAGCGGAGATCCAAAGATAGCCGGCTAAGATCGCCAGGAAACAGAAGCCCGCTATCTGTGGAAATCTGCCTCCATCGACAAGCATTGATCCTAAATTCCCGAATGGCAGACAGACAATGATAATCAAAAAGCCCAACACTAAGCAAAGTAGCCCCTGTCTGCGCATTAAATACAGATCGATCGGCACATGGCCCACCATAGCAGCTACCCCCAAAATCAACCCCGTATCGCAAATTACAGAGCCTATTGCGTTACCCAATGCCAAATCTGGTTTCCCCTTAATGGCCGACATTACCGATACCGTCACTTCCGGAAGCGTCGTTCCCAAACTAACGATCGTAGCTCCAATAATTACTTTGCTGATACCATGCCTCAGCGACAAGGCTACCGCTTGTTCTACAAGAATATCGGCCCCTTTGCCCAGCGCCGCCAAGCAAACTGCTATAATTGCGAGCAAGGCTATCAAGGACAATCCCTGAACGAACTCCGTAAGTATCTCTTCCATATTTCCAGCGGGACACCATCCCAATGATCGCGGATTAATTGGCCTCAAGCAGTCCCGAGTCAAGGCATCTCCTAGTTTCAATCTTGCATCCATTTTCCTCGCGGTTAAAGCCGCAAGAGAGAATGCAGGCCATAACCCTTCAGAACGAATTGCGTTTCGGCGGAATCGAGCGGCTTTACGGAAAAGGCTCACTCGAGCGATTACGAACCGCCCATGTCATCATCGTGGGGATTGGCGGCGTCGGTTCTTGGGTTGCCGAATCGCTCGCCCGCTCAGCCTTGGGCGAGCTAACGCTGGTGGATCTCGACGACATCTGCGAGAGCAATATCAATAGGCAAATCCACGCCTTGGACGGAATGGTAGGAAAACCGAAAGTCGACGTCATGGCGGATCGCTGCCGTCTCATTAACCCCCAAATGCGAATTCGGGCCATCGCGAAGTTTTTCACGGAAGCGACTGCGAACAGCTTGCTGAATATCCAATACGACTACGCGATGGACGCGATTGACAGCATTATACATAAATGCACGTTGATCGACAGCTGCCAAAAAGCAAAGATACCCCTTATCGTATCGGGAAGCGCCGGAGGCAGAATTGATCCAAGTCAAATACGAATAGCCGATCTAACTCGGTCTTACAACGACAAGCTCTTGCAAAGAGTCAGAAAGAAGCTACGCCAGGATTATGGATACCCTAGGGAACGCAGACGGCGATTCAAAATCGAATGCGTGTTTTCTCCCGAAGCGGCTCGATACGCCGAGCCAGACTTATGCAAAGGCGAGCAGCCCACTAGCCGACGGCTCGATTGCTCAGGTGGATACGGAGCCGCTGCTCACATTACGGGGGCCTTTGGCATGATCGCTGCAGCCCGTATCGTCGAAAAGATTTGCACAAAAGAAAGCTGAATGCGTTTAACGGACCTAAACCGCGAGGGAGGTATTGGTGCCAATTCCCTCTACGTCGAAATCGATGGATTCAATCTGATCATCGATTGTGGGCTAAACCCGAAACTCGCAGGCTCGATAGCCACTCCCGATTTCTCCATCATCGAGAATATCGAAATCGATCTCATATTGATCACTCATTGTCATCTAGACCATATCGGATCTTTGCCCCTGCTGATGCGAGCACACCCGGAAGCTCGAACGATCATGAGCCAATCTAGTCAGATGCTTATCGAACGCATGCTACACAACTCTTGTAACGTGATGAAGCGACAACGGGCTGAGCAAAATATTTCTGAGTATCCTCTCTTCACTCACGATGACGTGAATCGCGTTTCAGAGAGATTCGAGACGGTTTCATTTGAGGAAGTCTCGAGCCTATCGAAAAACGGTAAAGAACTAAAAGTGGCAATTCACCAAGCCGGACATATAGCCGGGGCCGGAGGAGTTGAAGTAATATGCGAAAACAAGTGCTACTTCTTTACCGGCGACGTCTTGTTCAATCACCAGAAAACCCTCTCCGGAGCCCGCTTCCCGGAAAGCAAACGTTTTGATGCCGTCATACTGGAAACCACTCGCGGGGAAACCGAAAGAGAATCCGGCAAAACCCGGGCTTCGGAGACCGACCGTCTCCTCTCTACAATCCGCAACGTTCTGAGAAGAGGGGGATCGGTTCTCATTCCCGTTTTTGCTCTAGGGCGAATGCAGGAGATACTTACGATTATCAATGAAGCTCGCAAATCGGGAGATATTCCAGAATGCCCCGTATTCGGCGCTGGCTTGGGACTCGCGGTCGCCGATCATCTCGACCAAATCTCAAAACGTACCGGCCATGCAAAATTTTCGAGGAGAACAATCAAAGAGCTATGCCTAAGGCGACCGCCTCGGCAATTAAAGCCCGGAAAAGAGCCTCCGCAACAAGGGCTCTACATCGTCAGCAGCGGGATGCTAATCGAACGTACGCCTAGCTACGCCCTAGCGGCTTCCCTTGTGGCCCAGGGCCGAAATGCGATTTGCTTCGTCGGCTAT
>DKNL01000254.1 GCA_002474325.1 Opitutales bacterium UBA7389 | reverse complement strand
GTGCGCAAAATCGATGAGAGCAGCGCGTTTTCTGCAAATCTGGTTTTCGCTGAGCGAGCTCCCAATGCCACCGAAATGTACGCTTTCGGACCTCACGTAGGTACCCAAACTTTCGAGATTGGTAAAGCCTCAATCGACGAGGAGTTCTCAACTAGCCTTGACCTGACTTACCGATTGACAGCTGGAGCGATCACCGGAGAGGTCTCAGCCTTCTATTCCGATTTCACTAACTACATTTACCTTCAGTTCCTCGATCACGAGGATGTAGAATCAATTTATGGCGAAGACTTCGATACCGAAGGCTTGAATGTATTCAGGGCAACTGCAGCGGACGCCAAATTCTACGGCTTCGAGGTCGATCTTCGCTATCATATAGTTGACGAGGCGGATCAAGCTATGCACTTGGACCTCATTTATGATCAGACACGGGCGACAAACGAAACCTTCGGCAATAACATGCCTCGCATCCCAGTGAGACGCCTTGGCTTGCGGTACGAGTATCAGAACAATGATTGGCTGTTCGGCTTAGAAGGACGCTGGTACGACGAAGCCTCTAATCTAGCTCCTAACGCTTTGCCCACCGACAGCTACACCCTCTGGAACGCGGACGTACGCTACCGTATTCGAGCTTCTGAGACAGTCACTGTCGATCTATTCGCAGCGGCCCACAACTTAGGAGACGAAGAAGCCCGCCCACACACTTCATTCTTGAAGGATCTGGCTCCGATGCCAGGACGCAATTTGAGACTCGGTGTGAGAACAAGTTTCTAGTTGAACTCGATCAGGAGCCAGAGCCTCTCAGATTCTAATGGATCAACATCCCTGGGGGATACGGCCGATAGGCGTATTCCCCTTGTCATTTTGAGTGGCTTTCTCGGAGCAGGGAAGACAACGGTCCTCAACCATCTATTACGGAATTCGAAGGGCCGGCGCTTGGCTGTCCTGGTGAACGATGTCGGAGAGGTCAATATCGACGCCGCATTAGCTCGGGATGTGGCTCAGGTAGATTCAGGGTCTACCGAGGATATAATAGAACTCAGCAATGGGTGTATCTGCTGCGGTATTCAGGACGAGTTTGGCAAAGCAGTAATGGAACTAGCAAAAAAGAACCCGGACTGCATTATCGTTGAGGCGACCGGAATCGCAGAGCCACTGCGCATCATTGAGAGCCTGGCAGCAAAAAACGATGAGGGTCTATCAGTTTTGGAATTCGCCCGCATCGCGAATTTGGTTACTCTTGTCGATGCCCATTGGTGGGTGAAAAAAGTTCAGGAAATCTACAGCCCATTTCGCCGCTCTCTTATGCTATTCTCCGATCCTCGACGGCCCCTGAGCGAGCTACTCACAATACAAGTCGAGTGCGCGAACATTATCATCCTAAACAAAATCGATCTCGTGGACGAAGAATCTCTAGCCAGATCTCGGGCCGCCCTCTCCGCAATCTGTCCATCGGCCCAAATTCTGACAACGATAGAAGGCCAATTGGCGATCGAACAATTTCTTGAAAACGAGCGTTTCGACATTGCAACGGTGTTCAAAAGCTCAGGCTGCGACTTGGAATTATCTTCCGCCAGCAGAGGAGATAGCAGGCAAATGGAAGAGTCCAAAACGCACGATCACGGGGACTTCGGCCTGATGACTTTCACCTATCGATCACGGTATCAGTTAAGCCATGACAAGCTTGTCGCATATCTAAGGAGCCAGATCCCCGGACTTCTCCGAGCAAAGGGCTTCGCCTGGACGGATCGCGAGCCTGACCGTATAGGTTTCGCTTCCCTTGCCCAAGACACTCTGCGCTTCGACTATCTCGGCGAATGGATTCATACAATGGTAGCTAACAGAGATATGGACCGCTCTCAGATTCCGCCTCCTATTCGGCGAATTTGGGACGACTCTACTGGCGATCGACGTCAAGAGATCGTTTTCATCGGCATAGATCTAGATCAAAAGTCAATCGAGAGCAGACTAGACAGCTTTCGCCTCGACAAGAAATGGTGAAGCTGATGGAACAACCGACTCTAAGCGAACATTTAGCTAAGTACGAAGCTCTGTTGGGTTTACATCTAGCTCAACAGCTCATTTCAAAACGCAATTAAATTGCAATAAAAATTGACGTAACTGCAAATACATTTCGATATACAAAAAGATGGCATTCGACAAACGAGAATCTGTGCTTCAAGTAGAGGAAGGTAACTCCTTGGCGCCTAAATTCGACGAGAACGGCTTGATCCCCTGCATCTGCCAACACGCTACCACGAGAGAAATACTCATGTTCGCCTATATGAACGCGGATGCTCTCGAGGCGACCTTGAAAACTGGCCGAGCTCACTACTGGTCCAGATCTCGGCATAAGCTTTGGAAGAAAGGTGAAACCTCTGGAATGACCCAACAAGTCAATCGAGTGCTGATCGATGACGATCAAGACTGCGTGGTCATCGAAGTCGATCTAGCATCGCCCACCGCAGGCGGTCAAGAAGCGTCTTGCCATGTCGGATATAGGAGTTGCTTCTATCGTAAAATCGAACTCGTTGAGGAATCGAATGTTCGCGAGCTTGTTTTCATTGAATCTGACAAGGCATTCGACCCAACCACCGTCTACGCTGATACACCAAATCCGACGCAACTGTAGCTTGAAATTAGTAACCGACCTTATTGGCACTTAAGAAAACAAATCCTTGTAGATCGCTCTAGCTTCTTAAAAGATCACAATGAGTACTCAATCATCAGTCGCATCTTACTCGCCGCCACAATCCGGAAACTGGATGGATAGGGCAGCCATAGCGATGGCCGTAGTTTGCGGCATCCATTGTTTAGTCACTCCCCTTCTGATCGTCGCTTTGCCAATAGTCGGAACCACTTTTTTGGTAAATGCGGATTTTCATCTCTGGATGCTAGTCCTAGTCGTCCCAACGACCGTGCTAGCGGCGATCTCCGGTTGTCGCAAGCACCGGGATCGAATGGTAGCGATCTGCGCAACCGTAGGCTTGCTGTTTCTCATCTCTGCCACAGCACGTGAGACCCTGGCTGCGGATTCCCCATCCGACGCTGACTTAGCTGCAGCATCGTTATGGATCGCTGATAGTGCCCATACTTCTGCATGCACCAGCTGCTGTGCAGTGGATGCGAGTCACGAAGGAGAAAAGATGGCGTCGCTGGGCACTATTCCTTTAACCACCGGAGCGCTTCTAAATCTCGCCGGAGGTCTTTTCCTAATCGTGGGACATGCGCGCAATTTCCGACTGTGTCGAGTATCCCGATGCTGTGACGGGGTGGATAAAGCGCTTGAGTAAGAAGCAGTCGTTACCGTTTCTCGGATTCTGCCTAAACTAATCCAATCTCGATTTTCCGTCCAGTAACCGCCGTATTGTCAGCCACTGCTTCGCCCGTTGGCATTTCGGAAACGCAGCAGGAGATATTCTGGTTTTGCAAAGCCCATAAATAAGCTTTCGACTGGATCGATATTTCCAGAGGAATCGCGTCATTCAGCTTTTGAATACGCCATTGCGGGATATCCATGCCAGGATTGCTGACAGCCCTCGCCACTTTCATTGCGACCAGTCCCATTCCAGCTTGTTTGGCATTGAGAATCGATCGCTCGAGGGAAGCATGATTACCAATATTATAGGCGATCATCGCCCCATCGTAGTGTCCTAGCTCCACTGCCTTATCCAGATTGGCAGCTACATCGTTGTGCATGGAAACAGCTGAAAAACGGATTTTACCTGATTTCTTCAAAGCTTCGAAAACCTCTGGAATATTCTCGTCATCGAGCATCTCCGGCATTGCCACTCCGTGCGGACAATGGAGCACGTCGAGATAGTCAGTTTTCAGGGCCTTGAGCGAATTATCCACCAGCTCGTACATCCGAGCTTGAATCTTCGGCTTCCATTCCTTGCGAGCGCCATATTCTTCCAATACCAAGTGTCGCATATAGGCAGTCTTGAACTTATTATCCTGTCCTTTGAAGTACTTGAAATGGTAGCCCGGTTTAAGCACGCCCCGCTCGTCGATCATTTCCAGAGCCCGCTTTTCCAAGTCGCTCTTCTTTTCAGAAGGTAACCCATCGACGATCTCGTCGATTAATTGCCGCATAAACTCGTCGTAAAAACTTATTTTCGAAGAGAGAAATACATCATCGCGATTTCCTGAATCTTTGAAATACCTGCCGATCACTTTCTCCGCTTCCCCACGACTGTAGGCGGGAGCAGTATCGATATAATTGATACCTTTTTCTAACGATTTCTCAATAATGCGAAAGTAGCTAACATCTTTCCAGGGCGTTGTTCCCATCACGATTTCGGAAACCATCATTCCTGTATCGCCAAACCTCCGGTAGGCCATCCCTGACTGGCGATTGCGCCATTCCGGGTCGCGAACTAACCGCTTCCCCGCCTTAGCGACTTGCGTTTTCTTGTTTCCGACCACCGCCGGAGCAACGCTTAGCCCCACCGAAGTCGTCAGCACGTTCCGTACGAATTTTCTCCTGTTATTCTTATCGTTAGCCATGGTTCGCAGGTGTTTTAAACGTTAACAAATTTCCAATGTGCCGTAGTGAAAGCTTAGACTGTCTTGAAAGCAAGCGGTTCTGTTAAATCGATTTCCAGAAGGCAGTAGCCAGAGTTTTCGACAAAGGATTTCATCAAAAAAACGGTTTAAACATCGCTCTCCCGCTGATGGGAGATCCATCTCAGCCTTCTAGGTCTCCAGCCTTTAGCATCCCGGAGATCTCTTCTTCCGTGTAGCCAAGCTCGGCTGCGATCTCCCGAGAATGCTCCCCTAGATCCGGTGGAGCGTGTCTCAAACTCATTGGGGTGCTATGCAACCTCACTGGAACTCCGAGCATTTTCAAGATTCCCGCCTCTTTGTGATCCATCTTCACGACCATGTTGTTGGCATCGATCTGAGGATCCTGTTCGGCATCGGCGAAATCGTTCACGCGTGCACAAAGGACGCCTTGCTCCTCAAGCTTTTCCATCCATTCATCCGTGGTCTTTTCTTTAAACCGCTGAGACAATGCCTGGTTCAATGCCCCACTGTTTTGAATCTGCAGTGTTTCCGTTTCGAACCGGGGGTCGATAGAAAGGTCTCCCAATCCCATAGCTGTTGAAATATCCCGCAAAGCGTTGTCAGAAAATACGGGAGAGATCTCGATTGCCCCATCCAGAGTGAGAAAAGCCTTATCGATCGCGGCTTCCGTTCCGCCAACAGCAGCTGGCTTGTCGATCTTCTCCGCATTGAGTTCCGACGCTCCCTCCCAAGCATGAGCGTGAAACGCTACGCTCAGCAAATCCGTCGTAACCAGCTGGCCTTCGCCGGTCTTTTCTCTATGATAGAGAGCCATGAGAATGCAGGTTATCAGGTTCATTCCTGCACAGTAATCAACACTGATTCCTCCAGGCATTGGAGCCTTGCCCTCTCCCATATCTATAAACCAACCACCCTCCGCCCGGGCCATCATGTCGTGACCTGCTCGACCTCTATCCGCATAAGGCCCTTGGTCGCCCCAGCCACTGCTCCAAGCGTAAACAATGGACGGGTTGATCGCCTCGACATCCTCGTAGCCCAAACCGTTTTTCTCCATCACTCCCTTACGAAAGTTATGGACCAGGACATCAGAATCTTTGATCAAACGACGAACTATCTCCTTACCCAAATCAGACTTGAGGTTAACGGCGAGCGAACGCTTGTTACGATTCAAGTTGGCAAAAGGCAGGGGTACCCCTTTGACGAA
>DKNL01000160.1 GCA_002474325.1 Opitutales bacterium UBA7389 | reverse complement strand
GAGATAGTCGTTGGGATTATCGACACAGGCACGTCAATCAACCACCCAGACTTGGCAGACAACATTTTTATCAATCCCTTGGAAATTCCGGGCAATGGATTGGACGATGATAATAACGGTTTTGTTGACGATGTAAATGGATGGGACTTCGTTGATGACGATGCGAACCCCAATGATTTGACTGGACACGGAACGCATGTTTCAGGGATTGCTGGGGCACGGGGAAATAATGGAATAGGCGGATCGGGAATTGGTTGGAACATCAAAATTCTGCCACTTAAAGTCGGTGATTCTGGAGGCCTGTCTAGCTCTGCAATTGCGGAATCGCTTAGATATGTATCCAAGATGTGGAACTTGGGTATCAAGGTTGTCGCCACAAATAATTCTTACGGCTCAACGACACCGAATGATATAGCCAGAAGCGAAATCCAAACCCATGAGAATTTAGGCATCGTATTCGTGGCAGCGGCTGGAAATAGCGGAGAAGATATCGACGCTCCCGACAACTCCCAGTTCCCAGCTGGTTTTCCAGAAAGCAACGTCATTTCAGTAGCGAATTCGACACAAGGTGACCAGTTATCCAATGGAACGAATTTCGGTCAAGAGAGTGTTGATCTTACTGCTCCAGGTCAGGAAATATACTCGACGAGCAACAACGACGAATATGAGTTTCTGACAGGCACTTCGATGGCGTCTCCGATGGTTGCTGGGGCGGTTGCGCTATTAGCGTCTAAGGAACCGGATCTCAGCGGCGCTGAACTTAAAGGCCGTATTTTAGAAACCGCTACAACCATAGAAAGCATGCAGGGTAAGACGGTTACGGGAGGGCGATTGGATTTGCTGGCCGCGTTGAATCCGGAATTGAAAGACTTTAGATTAGAGACTCCCAGTCACCCCGGGCACTTAATTTTGCTTCCGGACACGGGGGTTCTGGTAGAGCTGGAGGTTCAGACGCTGGAGGCCGCGGTCCTGAGCATCGAATTATTGAATGGGACAGAAGGGATCGAGGTAGTTGAAAAGCCAGAAGGCGGCTATGCCTTCAGCTTTACTCAGGAGGGGTTTTTCCCAGTCAGGATTACTGCCAGCAAGAGTGGAGTGGTCAGGGAGGTAGTTAAACAGTTTGTAGTTGGCGCTACGGTTGATGTCAGAGAGGGATTGATACATTCCTGGGAGATGGAGGGTTCGGGCCCTTTATTGGTTGATTCTGTCGGTCGTGGGAATGGCCAGTTTGAAGGAGCCAGTCGAGTGGTGGCTCCTCTCGGTAAAGGGCTCGATTTTTCAGGTATATCGAGTAGGGTGCGATTTGATGCCCAGGCCTCTTCGGTTGTCACGATTTCGGCGTTCGTTAGATCAGACGACCTGCTGTCGAGCGCACATCCTCGTATTGTTAACATGCCTGACTATTATTTTTACTTCTCAACTCGTGGGGTAGCAAGCATTCCTGATGGAAATGCCAATACGCTTAAGTTCTATTCGAATCGCGACTTGGAATTCGGAGTATGGAATTCCCTTCCGGATACGGTTATTGAAGGTGAATGGCTGCACGTGCTCGCTAGTTATGACAGTGAGGAAATTACTAATACACCTAGACTTTATATCAATGGTGAAGAACAGACTGTGAGGGTTCAGCGAATGCCAGTCGGCACTCAAACTTTAGGTGGAGGTGAAAGCTTTCTCGGAGACAGGAGGGCAGGGGATCGTGCCTGGGACGGTCAAATGGATGAGGTTCGTGTCTATGACCGGATATTGGATTCGACAGAGGTTTCATCATTGTCCGCCCGCTATGCCACCGCCTATTGGAGTCAGTTTTCAATTACAGAAAGAGTCGAGACGGGTTCCGTTGATCGGGTAACGCTGGAATTGCGTTCCGATACTGGAGAATTTCCTACTGGCGAATTTGATTGGTCACTGACTGAGCAATTGGATGGCTTAGAGCTTGGCGATAACGGATCCTATACGTGGGAGATTACTACTAGTACAAAAGTGAATACCGTAATTCAATTGCAGGTTAATGGCGTGATGGGCACTCGCTATTTCTCATACGATCTTCTTTTGAATCCTCCTGAAGTGAGCTCCGGCGTCTACACTGGGACAACGGATTCCGGAGGAACGGTGTGGATTGAAGTTGGAGAAAATGAGCGATCCGGCTATATTACCGTTTTGGATACAGATCGCGGATTCTCCAGATCGAGGGAACCAATTGTCATAAACGCCTTTGGCGAATTCAGCACATCGAATGAACTCGATCAGATCATATCGGGCGAGATCGATGGAGGGATAGTCGGGAATATATCCGGTATAGATATCGAGTTCGCCGGTGAACCCAAGCGGGAGCTTGCTAACGTTTCGGAGATTGAAGGTTTTTTTGAGGGAGGTCCGATAAACAAGGCAGGAGAATCGATCGAATTGCGCATTCTTCCTGATGGAAGCGTGTTTGTTTGGCTCAATGGGAACGAGTTCGATTTAGCCAGGGGAATAACAGATCAAGCTGGCGCCTTTGCTTTAGAATCGGAGTTTGGAGCTTCGATTCAGGGAGCATTTGTTGGTGAATCTCAATCGGTAGAGGGAATGGTGACGCGATCTCTTGAAACCGTAAGGATGCATTTGAAGAATGAGGATCGGGTTTCGGAAAACCGCTATGTGAATTTATCGACTCGAGGAATCGCTTCTGCGGGAGAGAAGACCTTAATCGGTGGATTTGTGCTTTCCGGAGAAAATCCTCGCCAAGTGCTCATTAGAGGGCTGGGACCTGACTTAGCCAGCAGGGGAGTCATTTCCTTCCTGGATGATCCTGCTATCAAGTTGTTTCGCGGGTCGGAAATCATCGCGGAAAATGATGACTGGGAAACGAATGGAGATCTCGAGGCCTTAAAGGAGTTCGCTGTGAGAGTGGGGGCTTCTCCATTGTCATTGGGGAGCAAGGACGCGGCTTATTTGGGAACGCTTGATCCTGGATTGTACACCGTTTTCCTGGAATCCGATAGTCTCGAAGGGGAAGGTCTCTTTGAGATATTCGATAGCGCTAGTGAACCCGAACGAGCTTTATTCAATGTATCTACCCGCGGTTTCGTTGAAGGGCAATCGATTCCGCTGATTGCGGGATTCGTAGTCCTTGGATCTGAACCGAAAAAGGTCCTCATTCGAGCAATAGGACCGGGCTTAGCGGAATTTGGAGTGAGTGACCCTCTTGAGGATCCCATCATCACGGTTTATGAAGGAAGCCAGCCAATAGCTTTGAATGATGACTGGAGCGAAGGGTCGGCACCCTTTATACAAGATCGCTCCGTTCAAGGCCCTGCCTGTTTTCTAATGTCGGCATTCGAAAACGCCGGGGCATTTCCTCTCGTTCTCGGTTCCCAGGACGCTGCCCTACTTGTTTGGCTAGAGCCTGGGCTCTACACAGCATTGGTCAATGGAGACGATGACAGCTCAGGTATAAGTCTCATAGAGGTATACGAAGTGAATTAGGTCTGGAATATACCAATTTCTCATTGTTTTGGCGGATGGTATTGGCTCTTTCAGAGGGCCTCATCGGCGAATTCAGTCGATTTGCAAGGGTTGCTTTTTCGAATAGGCCACTATTGCCTGTTCTCCATGTTCGTAGACGAAGCCAAGATCAAGGCAGAGGCTGGTGATGGAGGTCGGGGCTGCGTCAGCTTTCGTAGAGAGAAGTTCGAGCCTTTTGGTGGACCCAATGGTGGGGATGGTGGCAAAGGGGGTGATGTGATTCTCGAAGGCTCAGACAACGAAAATAATTTGACGCGTTATAGGTTCCAGCCTCATTGGGCTGCGTTAAGAGGCGATCATGGAAGGGGTTCGGACCAGAATGGAGCTCAAGGGAAGAATTGCTTGATTTACGTGCCTCCGGGGACGGTGGTTACGGATCTGGACACGGGCAATGTGGTTGCGGAAATTCTAGAGCATGGAGAGAAGAAGACTCTCTTGGAAGGTGGAAATGGCGGCTGGGGAAATAAGAAATTTAAGAGTTCGGTGAACCGGGCTCCGAAACGGGCAAACCCAGGAGAACCTGGTGAAAAAGGCGAATTTTCGCTAGTGCTCAAGAGCATCGCTGACATTGGCCTGGTTGGCTACCCCAATGCTGGCAAGTCGACGCTTACAAGCATCATAACCAATGCCCGTCCTAAAGTGGGAGCCTACCCATTTACTACGCTGCATCCGCAGATAGGAGTGATCGACTATCCGGAGCGGTACCAAAGGCTTCAATTGGCTGATATTCCGGGACTTATAAAAGGAGCTAGTGACAATCGAGGACTGGGTCACCGATTTCTCAGACATATTGAGCGATGCTTCCTTCTAACATTGATCATTGATTTGTCGGGGATCGATGGTCGGGATCCGATCGATGATTATGAGCAGCTAATCGAAGAGCTAGGAGCCTATGATCCAGATCTGCTGGCAAAGCCAAGGCTTATCGTGGCTAACAAAATGGACGAGGAGGCTTCTGCGGACAATCTTAAGCTATTTAAAGCCAAGCATTCGGTCGATATTCAGCCTATTTCTTGTCTTTCCGAAGAGGGCATGCCCGAACTCAAACAACTTTTGTGGGGAAAAGTGTCTGAGGCTAAAGCTGAGGCGAAAGAAGCCGAGATTTAAAATGGCGGAAACGCCAAAATGATTCACTACACTCAAATTTGCTTAGTTCTTGCGTAGATCTTGGCGTAAAGCCAATTCTACAACCTGTAACGGACTGAGAATTCGTCGTTCTTTTGGATAAGTAGGCGGTAATACGCGACTACTCGACCACGTTAGATCCTCAATCGGTCTTACTATTAGATAGCTCCAAGCTCATGCATCAAAGCCTAGCTGGATTAAACGGGGAGTCGGGGACCGTTCCGAGAACGCGGGCTCTCAGTTTGGCTCTTAGCTTTCTTACGATCAATTCATAGGCTGGGTCGTTGGCGAGGTTGGTAAACTCCCCCTGATCTTGAGCATGGTCGTATAGTTCAAGCCCCTGTTGTCCCTCATTCCACTCTGTATATCGCCAGCGGTCTGTACGAATGCTTGCCCCCATGACCGGCAATCCATTCCCAGGCCGGAGGGCTTGGGTGAAAGCCTCGCCGCGCCAACTCATTCTGGGGTTTTCTAGGATAGGGACGATGCTTTTGCCTTCTATTTCTTGCGGAGGAGTCAAACCGCAGAGCTCGGCGACGGTGGGATAGAGATCGACGAATTCTACGATTTCCTGGCTAGCCGTCCCGTTACCACGAGCTCCCGGAGTATAGAAGATCAACGGAGCCGAAGCGGATTCCTCAAATAGGCAACGCTTTTGCCAAATGCCCTGATGCTCCCCGAGGTGATAACCATGGTCGCTCCAAAAGACGATCATGGTGCTATCCATCAGATTCATGGATTCCAAAGCGTCCAGCAATCGGCCGACCTGGGCGTCTACGAAGCTGACGTTTGCGTAGTAGGCTTGCTTGGCTTTTAGCACGTCCGATTGGGCAAGGCCGTAGTTGGGGATAGGGCAGTTGTGGGCGAAGGCGGATTTAGGCATATCGGCTCGATCATCCTCGGGTGCGTAGGGCATCCGGATTTTCTCTATTGGGTAGAGATCCCAGTACTTTTTTGGGGCGACGTAGGGCGTGTGTGGCCGGAAGAATCCGACCCCGAGAAAAAAGGGCCGGTTGCGATTCTCGTTCATGAGTCGGATGGCTTCAGTAGTGATCATTCCGTCCGTCTGTTCCTCGTCTGTTCCTTCAGCCGCTAGCCAGCTCAGTGCAGCACTGATTGGGCGATGAGGCTCGAGATTGGTAATGAGGTGCTCTTCTTCGGTGTCGCGACCTTTGGGATTGACGACTTCATCCCATGACTGGGGATCATCCAAGCCGTTTGTTCCGATTTGGTGTGGTACACCGTAGTGGTACAATTTGCCCACTCGCATGGATCTGTATCCATATTTTAGAAACAACTGAGGCAATGTGATTGCGTCCGGTTTTTCGTCGCGAAAGTGACGGGTTAGGTCGTAGACCTTGAGTGTATCAGGTCTCAGACCGGTGAGCAACGAAGCTCGGGTAGGATTACAGAGGGGAATCTGGCAGTAGGCGTTGTCGAAGCGAACTCCCATGTCAGAGAGTCGGTCGAGATTTGGAGTGATGGCAACCGGATCTCCATAACAGGCTATCGATTGAGTTAGATCGTCCGAGGCGATGAACAGCACGTTTAATGGTTTTGATGGCTGTCCAAAGAGGGCAGTTGTGGCGAGAAAAAGACCAAAGACGAGATTCGAGTGTTTTAAGGACGTCATTAGAAGGGGTGGAATGTATTCGAGGTGGTACGATTGGGTCAATGCTTGGCTTATAGGTATATGATTTCTGATATGCGTGATCGTGATCGGAGAATCGGGGCTGATCCTACGAGAGCACCTGAATAGTTCGAAGAACTAAGATGGTCGTATCGCTGCCTAATTGCCCATTAACTTATTCGGCTCGAGTATCTTTGCAGATTGCTAAGATTTCATAGGCCTCCTTTATTTGTTTGCCCGAATAGACTAGCCGATAAGAATCCCAGGGTTCTGATGTTTCCTCTTCGCTAGCATAATGGTAAAGATCCTAGCCCACATGATTGTAGGCCTCCTGATTGCGGTTTCGGCTTTCCAGTATTTCAAACTGGGATCCAGCGGTAGTGACGCATTCCCGCAACGGCCGATAAGGGTAATTGTTCCTTTCAGTCCAGGCGGAGGGACGGACACATATGTGCGTATACTGCAAAAAGCGATAAAGGATAATGATCTCATGTCCCAGCCTTTGGTGGTCATGAACAAGCCTGGCGGTGGGGCCACGATAGGAAGTACCTATGTGAAAGATGCCAAGAACGATGGATACACAATGCTATGTTTGCATGAAGCATTGCTGACATCGAAAGTAACGGGACAATCGCCGCATGGTCCGGAGGCCTTCGAAGCAGTAGCCGCTACTGGGGAGGTTGGCATGTTGATTATAGTGAATGAGACGGGTCCTTTCCAATCGATGGAAACATTCATGGACGAGGCCAAGGAAAGGCCTGAGACTTTGAAGTTCGGCGTCAATTTTGGTACGCCAACACATTTTGCTGGTATCCAGTTGGAAAATACTGTACCAGGGGCACGCTTTCGATTGGTGTCTGCAGGTGGAGGAGCCAGTCGATTAGCGGCGTTGATGGGTGGACATCTCGACGCAGCCATTTTCTCCGTTGGGGAATTCGTCCGATTTCGCTCCAACGGCTTGCGAGCCTTGGCCTATCTGAGGGAGGAGCGATTGGATGAGCTGCCAGATATCCCCACGGCGGAGGAACTGGGTTATCCAGTATACAGCAGCAACTTGCAATACTGGTGGTATCCAAAGGGTACGGACTCGAAGACCGTGGATTACATGGCCGATGTTCTCAAAAAGGCCATGGAATCCGACTACACCGTGAATCGGTCAAATGAGTTGCGTATCGATCCACGCACGATTGTCGGTGAAGAGTTGCAGGATCGCATCGATAGAAAAATGCAGCTATTCAGCGAGATGAAAACCTCCGAGCGATTAGATCTGCCCGATGTGGTGTTTTGGAGCTTTGTTTTCGCAGCGATATTCGGGGTGGCTGTAATTGCTAAAAGCAAATCGAGTGAAGCAGGAACAACCGCTAAGAACGATGAATTGCGATTGCGTTTTGACAAAGCGTTTTGGGTTGTTGGCATGTGTGCGATTTATGTATTGCTGATGGGTTTGGGAATCGTACCTTTTGTATGGGCTACGTCGCTTTTCTTGGTTGGCAGTGGCGTGTATCTAACGAATTTTGACAAGGGTCGTTTGATCCCCATTTTGGAAACGGCTTTCTTACTGTCATTCGGGCTTCACTTTGTGTTTACCGATTTGTTCGCGATTCAGCTCCCCTAGAAATCCATGGAATCGATACACGCAGCAGTCAGCTACATCCTCAGTGTTCAAGGGCTCGCTTTGATCGTATTGGGCACGGTGTTAGGAATCACAATGGGCGCTATCCCCGGTTTGACGGGTGCGATGCTAATAGCTCTGACGCTTCCGTTAACGTTCAGTATGGATCCTATCTTCGCTTTCATCCTTTTGATAAGCATGTACGTGGGCGCAGTCAGCGGTGGGTTGATCACGGCCACGCTATTGAGGATGCCTGGCACTCCGGCGTCGATCATGACCACGATGGACGGATTCCCGATGGCTCGGGCAGGAAAACCGGGTAGGGCGCTTGGATTGGGGATTACAGCTTCTTTTGTAGGAGGGATGATCTCATGGTTGTTCTTGATCACGCTCTCAGCTCCGATCGCTCGCTACTCTACCAAACTAGGCCCGTTCGATTTTTTCTCCCTCGTTCTTCTCGCTCTGGTCTTGATCGCTTCCATCGGTGGAAAATCACTGAGTCGATCGTTTTTCTCCGCGTCGCTTGGTATATTGGCATCATTGCCGGGTATCGACAAAGCAACGGGAAACCTGCGCCTTACATTCGGCTATGAGGAGTTGAATGGCGGTTTGAAACTGCTCCCTGTTCTTATCGGCCTATTCGCCATTAGCCAGATCATATCCGATATCAGCCGTATCAACGAGAAGATTACAGTTATACCCGTCAATCGGACGAAAGAGATATTCTTCAAGCTGCGGGATTGGAAACGGCAAGCATTCAACCTGATTCGTTCGTCGCTTATCGGTACTTGGATTGGCATATTGCCAGGAGTGGGGGCGAATATTGGTTCAGTAGCCGCTTACAGTGCCGCCAAGTCCGTTGCGTCGCCAGATGAGAGGGAAAAATTCGGCAAAGGATCGGAAGTGGCTATCGTGGCCTCGGAATCGGCCAATAACGCGACTGTTGGAGGAGCTTTGATTCCTCTGGTGTCTTTAGGTATTCCGGGTAGCGTGATCGACGCGATTCTCCTCGGCGGACTGTTGATACATGGTCTTCAGCCGGGTCCGCTGCTATTCCAACAGAATCCGGATATAGTGTACACGATAATGGGAGCCATGTTTGTGGCCAATATTTTCATGTTCGTGTTTATGGTTTTCGCCGCTCGCTACTTGGCTAGACTAGCGGATATACCTCGCGCGCTCTTAATGCCGGCTATACTGGTATTTTGCATCATCGGTTCCTTTGCGTTGTCCACTCGGATGTTTGACGTCTGGACGATGCTGATTTTCGGTTTGCTAGGATTCGGTTTTGAAAGGGCGAAGATTCCGTTGGCCCCTTTTGTCATTGGGTTTATTTTGGCT
>DKNL01000300.1 GCA_002474325.1 Opitutales bacterium UBA7389 | reverse complement strand
GATTGGCTGGAGCGGATTCGGGCGGTGGGGCTAGACGGTGGAAGTCGACTCTTCATTAGTTTGGCCAAGGGGTTAGAGCTGAATACACTTGAAACGCCGTGCCAGATGATTGCCGAAGCACTGCCAGGCTCTTTAGTTGCTAGCTTATCTGGCCCCACCTTCGCAGGGGAGGTGGCTGAAGGCAAACCGGCCGTCATGACATTGGGTTGCGAGTCAGACGATCCCATCGTCGGCGAGATCCAGTTAGCCTTGAGCGGGCCCAGTATGCGTATCTATTTGAGTCACGACTTAAAGGGAGTTGAACTGGGCGGTTGTTTAAAAAACGTATACGCGATTGCGGCAGGATGTTGTCAAGGACTGGCCCTTGGGGATAATGCCTTGGCAGCACTATTGACCAGAGCCTTGGCGGAAATGGTGCGGGTTGGAGTCGCATTAGGGGCGAGGATGGAAACGTTTTACGGACTCAGTGGATTTGGTGATTTAGTGGCGACTTGTCACGGTGAATGGAGCCGGAATCGCACATTTGGGGAAGCGATTGCCCAAGGAAAGTCCGCCCGGGGAATCATATCGTCCCAACGTACTGCCGTAGAAGGATACCGAACTTCTCGATCCTTCCACGAGATGCTGAGCCAGAAAGGAATCGAGGCCCCTATACTCGATCAAGTCTATCGGGTTCTCTACGAGGACAAACCCCCCACAGCGGCCTTGGATGATCTCATGCGCCGGGAGCTCAAAAGGGAGATGGATTAGAGTCAGTCTCCCGTCGGGGTTTTAGAATCCGGTTTCGACCTGAAGGCTTTTTTCTAAAGAGCTCGCTCTCTCGAGCCCTGCTGATACTAAGACCGGAAAACTTGCCTTCCGAATCCAATTAGCGTTCTCATGAGACCGGTGATGTCCGAAGGCAAGCGGCGCTTATACTCATGGATTTGTTTCGATTTCGCGAATTCGGCTTACGGGACAATCGTCGGGACTTTTGTCTATGCCACTTTATTCACGACGAAGATAGCGGCTGACGAGGTGAGTGGCACTTTTATTTGGGGGGTTGCGGTAGCAATCTCATCCGTTACGATTGGGTTGCTTTCGCCGATACTAGGAGCCATTGCGGACGCTTACAGTTGGAAGCGCCGAATGATGGGATCTTGCGTGGCCCTGTGTTCGATCGCTTCGTTCGCATTGTTCTTTCCCATGCCGGGACAGGCTATTCTAGCCGCTATTATTTTCAGCATAGGAACTATCGCCATCGAACTTGCGATAGTATTTAACAATGCTTTTCTTCCGGAAATCGCCACCAAGGAGTCACATGGCAAAGTTTCAGGGCAGGCGTTCGCTGCGGGCTACTTGGGCGGCCTACTTTGTTTAGGGCTATCGCTGATTGGATTCGTCGATACGGATTCGCCTTGGTTCGGTTTTTCCGAGGATGCGGTGCAGAACGTTCGAGCAACTAGTCTATTGGTGGGCGCTTGGGTATTTGTGTTTGCCTTGCCCATGCTACTCCTCGTGAAGGAAAAGCAGATTCCAAGACCCTCTCGCGGGGTGGATGAAGTCGTTAGCAGTGCGATAAGCAGGCTGGCGGAGACTTTTAGAAATATACGTTCCTTCCAGAATATATTTTGGCTCTTCGTATCTCGAATATTTTATAACGATGCCCTAATTACCGCTTTCACTTTCGGGGCTATTTACGCAGCCGGAACATTTCAATTTTCGCCAGAGCAGATTTTGGTATTTGGCGTAGTGCTAAACGTGTTTGCCGGATTTGGTGCGCTTGGGTTCTCGTTTTTGGAAGATCGTATTGGCAGTCGTAGGACGATAATTATCTCATTGATTTGCCTCTCTGCGAGTAGCACGGCGGCGGTTTTCGTTGAAACCTCAGCAGGATTTTGGGCCTGCGCTATAGTCTTGGGAATCTTTATTGGCCCGAACCAATCAGCGAGCCGGGCATTCCTGAGCCGGATCGCTCCATCTGATAAGGTGAACGAGTTCTTCGGCTTCTTCGCGTTTTCCGGTAAGGCGACTTCGTTCGTAGGGCCGCTTTTATGTGGGGCCTTGACCGCTACTTATGATAGCCAACGCGTTGGAATGGCGATCGCCCCGGTACTGTTTGTCATTGGGCTGGTCGTACTTGTTTTTAAGACATGTTCATTCTCAGGGGAGGAAAAGCAGGACAAGCATCCTGCCTGTTTTTGAATATCGAATATCAAGAAAACGGATTATGAAATCCGGGGCTGGAAGCCTAGGTTGCGTTACTTAACTCGATTTGGTCTTCAATAGCTAACGCCTGGCAGCCAAGTGACTAGTTTTGGAAATACGACTACGAGGCCCAGAGCTATCAGCTGTATTACGATAAAGGGCACCACTCCTCGATAGAGGTGTTTCAGCTTAATCTCTGGGGGGCAAACGCCTTTTATATAGAAAAGGGCAAAACCAACTGGAGGCGTCAAAAAGGAGGTCTGCAACGCTACTGCGCACAAGATGGCGAACCAAATCAATGCGGGCTTCGAGGAGGCTTCCATTCCGCTGTCCGCCAGCCACGCCAGGTCCATCCCCGCTATGATGGGAGCAACGATCGGCAGCATGATCATAGTGATTTCGATCCATTCTAAAAAGAAGCCGAGCAGAAAGATGATAGCCAGGATAACGAATATAGTGCCGTATTCGCCAGATCCTACCCCGAGGATCGCATTGGCGATCATTTCATCTCCACCTAGTCGCCTGAGTACTAGCGAGAAGCAGGTGGCGCCAATGAGGATCGCGGCCAAGAATCCCATCGTACTCATGGTATCGTGAAGCGATTTGCGGAAGCTCTTGAGGTTGAGTCTCTGATTTGATAAGGCCAATATCATTGCTCCGAGAGCTCCCATTCCGCTGGATTCCGTGGGAGTTGCGATCCCGAAGAAAATCGAGCCCAGGACCAGCATGATTAGGAAAAGAGCGGGTAGGATTGCCAGTGCGGAATCGATCCAATCTCTCGGCCTAAGCTTAACGACTTCCTGAGGTTTTGGGGCGGCGGAAGGATTCAGTTGGGCGTAGACTAGGATATAAAGCAGGTATAAGCCAGATAGGACGAGTCCAGGGAACACGGCTCCCATGAATAGATCGCCCGTAGATACGTCTAGCTGAGTAGACATCAATATGAGCATGATGCTCGGAGGAATCAGGATCCCTAGTGTCCCGGCACTACATACAGTTCCGGCGGCGAAGGCCGGTGCGTAGTTTACTCGCATCATAGCGGGCAGCGTTAGGGTGCCGAGCAGGACCACGGAAGCCCCTATGATTCCGGTTGAGGCGGCGAGTAAAATGCCCATGAGGGTGACGGCAAGAGCCAGCCCGCCAGATACTCGGCCTAGAATCTTCTGCTGAGCCAGCATCATCTTCTCGGCCACTCCGGAGCGGTCCAAAATGTTCCCCATGAGAATAAACATGGGCAATGCAACGAGCACTTCGCTTTTCATGATGCCAAAAACCCGATCCACGGTGATCGAGAACCTAAGATAGCTGAGACCTGTGTATACCCCAAATACCTGGTCGAGCACGACGGCTATCGTGGTTACAGTCATTGCTGATCCGCCAAGCGAGAAGCCCACTGGAACTCCAAGAAAAAGAAGCCCAATAAAGAGCCCCATAAGGACGAAAATGAGTACGGTGCTAGGATCCATGGACCTCCGATGGGTGGATATCGTCCTTATCGAGCAAAATCAAAACGAGTCGCGCCAATGATTCTATGATGAGTAGTAGGCTACTTACGGGTAGCAATCCCTTCACAATCCACAGCCATGGCATGCCGCCCGGGTTTGGAGAGCTTTCGTTAATCGAAAAGGATTTAACCGCATAGTCCCATCCGTGCCACATAAGAAAGGTATACATGGGTATAAGGAAGAGAGCGATACCCACGAAATCCACGATGCGTCTCGTTTTTGCTGTGTATCGCTGATAAACGAAATCAACCCTTACATGACCATCATGAGTCATCGTGTATGATAATCCCAATACGAGAGTCGCTGAAAAAAGGTACCAGAGAGAATCTTCCAGGCGCGTGTTGGTTATCCCGAAGGCGTAACGCAGAAGCACTTGAATGACTATCGCCCCTAGTAGCACTGCCATTGACCAGGAAGAGAATTTTCCGATCAAAGTAATCGTATTTTCAATACAATCGGCGAGAGTTTTCATCTTTATCGCGATTAGCGTTGGCAGGAAGCTTGCTACCAGCCGGCCAAGGGAATGAGGAAAGCTATCTCAGAAAAGCCCTATCTGCCCAGGTAGCGTATTCCGCTCGGAAAGCCTGTAAATCGTCCCACACTTTCTTGAAAAATGGGTCCTTTGCCGATTCTTCAGCGGCGACCTCTTCCCAGGTCTCTCGAAAAGTATCTATCATTTCAGGTGCCCATTGTTTTGACTGCACTCCCCGTTCTTCATTTCGCTTCATGGCTGGCGCTTGGATGGCTGTACAGTATGCGATGGAATGGAGAATACTTGATTTACAGGCAGTTTCGATTTGGGCTTGTTGGGTTTTGGAAAGCCGTTCCCAGACGCTTTTGTTGATGATCAGCTCGTGAGTAGTGGATTGTTGATGCCATCCAGGAAAATAGTTGTAGTTGACGAGCTTGTGGAAGCCTTGGCTTTCGTCTACCGAAGGCAAGGAGTACTCGGTAGCGTCGATCACGCCTTTTTCCAACGCGGGAAAGATCTCGCCACCTGGCAGTACAGATACAGACACGCCTAGTTTGCCCATAATCACTCCACCAAGGCCAAAGAAGCGCATCTTCAGATCCTTTAAGTCATCGACAGAGGTAATTTCGTTGGCGAACCAGCCACTTGTTTCAGGCGGGATGATGGCGCAGACTAAGACTTTTACGTCAAAGCCATTAGTATCATACATTTCTTGATACAGCTTCATTCCATTGCCTTCATACAGCCAGGAAAGGAATTCGGACGAGTTTGGGCCGAATGGAATTGCGCAGAAGAGCGGGGCCGATGGAATTTTCCCTGCCCAGAATGCAGCGGCCCCATATCCGGCGTCCACCTTCCCATCAGAGACGGCATCGAGAATCTCCAAAGGCCCAACCAGGGCGTTGGGCTCGAATATTTCGAAGGTTACATTGCCTCCGCTGATACGATCGAGTTCATTGGAGATGTGAGTGAGTTGTTCGCCGATCACGTTGACCGATAAGGGTATGAACGATGCTAATTCTATGCGGACTTTGCGATCCTGAGAAGCGACAGCTGATTCGCTTGAAGAATGGGATCCACCGCAACCTGCGAGAAGCGTCGCGAGGATGAAAGAGGTAAATATGGGGGTTATTTTAGGCATGAGGAGTATGGAAATTCGAATGATGCAAGAGGGACTCGAAGCGACACAATCAATGGGGAATACGCTTACACTGTTCGGTATAATGCTCAGCAGCTCCTACGGTAACGGCAACTCCTTTTTGCTGCCAAACCGCAATCAACTTGGATTGGGGAATCGGGTAATTTAGCTCCAAGCTACGCTCCGTTCGCTCGCCTAGGGAAGCGAAACCGTTGATAGATTTTGCTCCATGGCTTCGATAAGTGCTTGTAGGTCATTGCATTGGCTAATATCGGTAGCGGTCATAATCAGTTCAATCGAGTCTCCCTGTGTCACAAACGCTTCAGGGAGCTCGGCTTTCACATTTGGATATTGCTCGGCGAACTAGTTGCGATGCAGGAATATCTTTTCGAATTCCAGATCGTCAACAAAGTCCCGCCACTCGCTCTGCATACTAGTCAAAGCCATAGCTGATATAGCAAAGGCGGCATTGGTAGGTCGAAGGGGAGAGCACTTTATGGATGGTGTCTCTCATGGCATTGAAAATGCTGGTGTCAGCATTGCAGAAGAAGATCAGTTTCATTGGCTTCCGTCCTGTGTAACGATCATCAGAGCCTAGGGGTGCATATTAGAGAAGGCGGCTCGGTTTCTGGATTGTTCGAGCTGGATAGCTTTGACCCACTGTTTCACGTGATCTCCGAGCGACCGCTGCCTATTTTGAGTTCCCTACCTAGAAGCCACGAAAATCGCTCGCTTGGGTCCAGGGTAACCTTCAATCGTCTTTGTAGGGTCCTGTGGATCGAGGAAGGTTTTTAGGGAGTCGAAGCACATCCAATCAGTGCTACGTTGCTCGTCGGACATAGTTAGTGACACGTCTACTAGATTGATTCCGCGATAACCGCAGTGCTCCAACCACCTTTCCAAGGTCAGGCAGCTAGGTATAAACCAGGTGTTTCTCATTTTGGCGTATCGTCCCTTCGGTAGAAGGGTATATCCCTCGGGCCCGTCGACCACGAGGGTCTCGAGAACGAGTTCCCCTTCCGGAGCCAATAGACTCTGGATTTCCAGTAGGTGATCTAGTGGAGACCGTTGGTGATAGAGAACACCCATGGAAAACACCGTGTTGAAAACGGGAATCGCACTGGGAAGCTGCTCGATTGAAAAGGGGACAACCCAAGCGGGAAGGGTATCTGGCAGGTAGCGCCGGGCGACCAGCGATTGGACTACATAGAGAAGGTAGGGATCGATTCCGAGGGTAAGTTGCGCCTGCTCGCCCGCCATGCGATAGCTGTAGTAGCCATTGCCAGATCCGATATCCAGTACTAGGCGGTCCCGCAGTGGAGACGTGGCCTGCTTTAGCCGATCCCATTTTAGATTGGATCGCCACTCTGCGTCTAACTCCAAGCCAAAGAAATTCCACGGACCTTTTCGCCATGGATGAAGGGACATAAGGGCATTCGCTAAGGCTTGCGGTTGATCTCCCTGGAGATCTCCTGGGCTACCAATGGTGACGGCGTCTTGATCGAGTCGGAGACAACTGGGAGTAACTTGGGGTAGAGCCTCCAGCGATTGGATCCACCCTGGCAGGTGGCCATTGCTCGAGTAGCAAAGATTGGCCCGAATGCCTTGAGCGATTTCTTCAATCCATGGGTGAAGGTCGGTATTTCTGATCTGATCGTATAAGGATTGGTAAATCTGTTCGAACATGCCCATCGAATGCAGGAAAACTTATGCGTATCAATTATTCAATGACTACTTGATCGCTAGGAGAGAAACGAAATTGAAGCACTGAAGCCATACTTCACAGTGGCTAAAGCCCGCGGTCCGCAATCTCGATTTATGTTGATAGATTGTTTCTGTAATCAGCTCATTCTCGAGAGAAGCCCGTTTTTGACTAACCTCCATATCGCTATAGCCATTCGATCGCTTGA
>DKNL01000038.1 GCA_002474325.1 Opitutales bacterium UBA7389 | reverse complement strand
CACGCTCCGTTTTTGGGCGGTAGGTGGCGAAACCTTTTGATAGATGAACATTGTGGTACCAGTGGGGCGCCCAGACACCGTCTTCCCTCTTTTGGCCTTTGGGCCAACTGAGCATGCTCTCGTAAAATGGGATGCCCAACTTCTGGCAAAGTTTCTCCAGGGTTTTTTTCGGAGACTGCAGTAATATCTTCGAATCGATGACGATGGGCTCCTGTCCCATCTCCACAATAGTGTCGCAAAGTCTTTTAAGCTTCGGGTAGCCAGTATCTGAAATCGTGAATTCCGGGATGGTGCTCTTGTAGGACAACAACATCTCTTCAGGGTGGCGGGTGAGCAGCACGTTGCTAAGCGGGCCAAGGAAGTCCCATTCGAGATCGACCAAATGGTGGGCCATGTTCTTAAAAAACCGGACAGGCGATTTCGACGGCGCCAGAAAGAGCTCTTCTATGACTTTTTTTCCATCATTCTCTTGGGCACCTATAATTTCCCTTTCTCCCGGATGCGGGGGACGATCCTTTTCATGCGTCAGGTAATGAGCATAAAGAGGCTCGTCATAGGCTTCCGTATCCGTGCGCTGAGCGAATGAATACATCAGGGCAGTCGACACATTTCGAGGTCCCGACCAAAGGCTGATTCGCTTGGTTTCCATTCTTTAAGCAGTCGTTTTTGCGATATACGCCCTCACTTCCCGGTCGTACAAATCTATCAGGCGTTGCGTCATGAGACCCGGCAATGCAACACTGCTCACAGAACGTCCATCGATCTCTGAAACCGGCGTAATTCCCCCAAAGGTCCCCGTAACGAAAGCTTCATCAGCACTATACACATCCACCAAAGAAAAGTCTTTCCGCAGGGCGGGAATCCCTGCCCGTTCGCTTACGGCGAGAACTTTCCCCCTTGTCACCCCATTCATGCAGTACTTCCCCGTTGAAGTCCAAACCTCTCCGTTGCGGACGATGAAGAAGATGGTGGCGTTGCAGGTGGACACAAATCCATTGATATCCAACATGAGGGCTTCATCAGCACCCGCCCCAATCGCTTGGCTCAAAGCCACGACTTCGTGCAGCTTGCTATGGCAATTCAAGCGGGGATCCAAATAATCCGGCGAACCTCGGCGAATAGCGGAAGAATATAGCCGCACCCCTGCTTTTCTAACATCCGGATTTGCCGTTTTGTATTCAGGAATAATGACAATATTGGGGGGCGTCACCGTAAGGCGCGGATCCTGAGATGGCGTTTTTTTGTTTCCGCGCGTTACCATGAGTCGAACATGAACTCCATCCATCATACCATTGGCCTCAATCGTCTCAGTCAACTTGCCCTTCAACGATTCAAAGGTCTCGCCAATATCCAAAAATATCATACGAGCCCCTTCAAAAAGGCGGTCGAGATGCTCTTCCAGAAAAACGAAGACACCTCCCTTGAGGCGAATTCCTTCCCAAACCCCATCGCCAACGAGATACCCACTGTCGAATACCGATATTTTCGCTTCGTCTCTCGGAGTCATCACTCCGTTCACATAGATCAAAACCGAAGCGTTTCTATCATCTTCCAAGCTGTCGTGCGTTCCTCGAACCATAGCATTATCATTCAAGTTCAACGAATGCTGTCAACCGACTGCTTACCCGCGATTCCCCGTTTTCCTTTCAGATAGGAATTCAGAAAGATCATCGCTACAATGAACGTGGCTCCGTAATAGAATTCCGAAGACATCCTTTCACTCTCCGGCCAAATGACTAAGGCCAGCAGGATCGCGTAGATCGGCTCCAGATTGATGGCCATCACGAAACTGTAAGGCGTGATTCGGCGGATCAGTTGAATGCTCAGCATAAACGAAAAAGCGGTACACACGATGCCTAGAATAGCTAGCCAAAGCAGGTCGGGTAGCGTCGGAAGCATGTTTTGGGGAACGACTAAGCTTAGAACCCCCAAGCAAAAGCTAGTAAGGATAAATGCCCCCAATAGCTCATACAAAGTCATAATCTTTGGATCCTATCGCCTGACGAGCAGTCCATTCAGCACGGTAAACAACGCAGCCAGAGCTGCGGAAATTCCGCTCAAGATCATCCCTGCAGCGGAATCGAATTCGAAACGGAAGACGAAATAGAGACCAGCGACGATTCCCAAACCAATTATGGGTTCACTCCAAAGGATCCGGCGTCGAAAAAGGATTGGCTCGATGAAGGATGTGAACAAAGAAACGCTGGAGAAGCATACCAAGCTTACTGACACATTAGACCGCTTGATAGCCTCGAAAAATGTCAGCCAGTGGGCTCCCAAAATCAAGCCAACCGCTAGCAGAGCAAACGCGGTCCACCAATCTACCGCCAAACTGCTTTTAGCAATACCGAATATCACCAAGAGGGCAAAAAGAGCTATCAGTAAGCGGTACCAAACGAGGGCGTAAGAACCTAACGATATGAATTTACCGAGAATTCCAGTAGTTCCGAAGATGAATACCGCAAGATGAAGCCAAATCTGATACTTATAAACCTCTCGCACTGGATGGCCAAACAGGTCGATCCCACGGCAAACTGGAATTCAAGGCAATCTTAGTAATAAGCAAAAAATTCCACAAGTGGTAGGGTGCCTCGTTTTTGTCCAGATTGGTCTTCCCCCACCCAAACTTCAAATGCGCAGTGGTGTCAACTTACGTCAAATCTGTATAATCGACAACCAAAGGGAGAAGCATGTATACGAAAAACATCATATCGTATAGACAGCTCTAACCACAGATATAGATTCATCCAACCGTCAATTGGACCAAATAAGTTAAGTTTGAGTAGCTTCCGAATCGGCCAAAACCATCCTAAACTCCCGTTTGACAAGATTTCCCGTGCCAACAACCTTGAAGAGTTACAGCCATCGCAAAATGAGCAATCTCGTTCCCAAACAGTCCGACTACTCGAACAACTACAGCGAGAATAGACTCTGGAAGAAATTGACCCAATTCGCCAAATCGGCTGGGCGAGAGCTAGTGGGAAAGGCCCTCATTCTGTACTACGCGGCCTCCGACCCTGATACCCCACAAAAGGCTAAAGCCATCATTTTCTCGGCCCTGGGTTACTTCATCCTGCCTCTGGATGCCATCCCGGACATAACTCCGCTGCTTGGATTCTCCGACGACCTTGGCGCCATCGCCCTGGCTCTTGCTACCGTGGCGGCTCACATCAAGCCTCAGCATAGATTGACGGCCAAGGAGAAGACCGAAGAGTGGTTCGGCAAAAGCGACTTTGGATGATGGTCTTTTTCCAACGGTCGCGGCCGATCTCCGAGCGGCCATTAAACGAATCAAGCGTCGAGCTTTGCTAAGTTAAGTGGCCGCTACCCTTTCAAACTACGTCAACTCCATGGTCACCGGGCAGTGGTCGGATCCCATAATATCAGCGAGTATCTCAGCGGAGGCTAATCGCGGCCTCAGACATTCGGAAATCAGAAAGTAGTCGATACGCCATCCTACGTTTCGAGCCCTGGCATTCGCTCGGAAACTCCACCAGGAATAGTGTCCGTTTCCTTGCGTAAATTCGCGAAAGGTATCGATGAAGCCCGATTCGACAAGGGTGCCAAAGTCCTCCCTTTCCTCGTCTGAAAAACCCGCGTTTTTCCGATTAGTCTTGGGATTAGCCAGGTCGTCCTCCGTATGAGCAACATTCAGATCGCCGCAAAAAACAACCGGTTTGCTTCTCTCCAATTCGAGCATACGTTCGAGAAAAGCTTTGTTCCACTCTCTTCGGTAGGGCAAGCGCCTGAGCTCGTTCTGAGCATTCGGGGTATAAACATTGGTCAAAAAGAAATCATCGAACTCCAGCGTAACGACTCGACCCTCATTATCGTGCTCTTCGATTCCCAATCCATAAGAAGCTGATACTGGTTCATGGGGAGTTACGATCGCGGTTCCAGAGTAACCCTTCTTCTGAGCCTCATTGGCGAATACCTTGAGGCCATTGTTCCACCCCATTCCCTCGACGATTTCCCTGGTGGCTTTGGTCTCTTGGAGGCAGATAAAATCCGCGCCAGAAGACTCCATAAACTCCAATGCCCCCTTTTTTGCCACGGCTCGGATCCCGTTAACATTCCATGAAATGAACTTCATGGTCCTGGTCATAGGACTAAAGGCTACCCAAGCAACCGTTTAGTTTTGCCACAATCCGCAGCACTGGGAGACTCTTAATGACGAGATCGGCACTCGACACCAGCATGGCGAATTCTAAAGTCGCGGCCTCTTCAATGATTCCTGAGCAGCAGATCCCATTGGGCAAACGCATTCCCGATGAACTCCACGCCATTTCCGTGAGCATACCAAGCATGGCGGATGTGATCGGCTACGAGGAGCGTGATCCGGACACCATTGCTAAAATGGACGCTGGCTACCCTCGATTCGTCAAGCACGAATGCCTCCAACAAATCGAATCCTACTGGCAAAAATTCTTCGATCGGCCAGAACTTCCCATCTGGCTTACCGCTTCCGAACGAATCGCTCAACAACTTGAAGCCTATTTGAAGTGCCCTGGATTCAAGTTCCTGAAGCATCAAGGCGTTTCGGGGATCTGCCTACCCAAAGATGAGCATCTGAATCTGCGAGCGAAACTTTATCTGCGCCACATTGGCGGCTACCTTTGTTCACGTGAAGCAGAGGACTATCTAGTAGCGAACGGGCTGCGGGAAAGCATTGAGAAGGAAGCGTCTTACCAAGGCGATTCTGAAAAGAAAGTTCTCGATGCCCTCACTCCCCTGCTAGGGGCGCGATCTACCAGACACATAGTCATCGCCGGCTCTGGTATGAATGCCATCTATTCAGTTTTTCAAGCCGTTAATGCCGTCCAATCACCAAAGGGGCGAAAGTCATGGATCAAGTTGGGTTGGCTGTACGCAGATACGATGCACATTCTTGACAAGCTGTCACCAGAGGGGCGGGCTAATCGAGAACTGCTGAACGTTTTCGATGTCGATGAATTGGAACGCCTTCTTGAAAGCCGCACACATGAATTTGCTGGCATAATCACGGAGTTCCCCACCAATCCGCTTATCCAATCGGCTGATTTAGAGCGTATCCGAGACCTCGCGACGAAATTCGGAGTCTATCTGATTGTCGATCCCACCGTACTCTCTCCCGCCAATGTAGATGTTTCCCCATACGCGGACATCATTGTCAACAGTCTGACCAAGTACGCCGCCAATCAGGGCACCGTAATTGCGGGAGCCGCCAGCGTCACGCCGCAATGTCCCGATAGCGAAGTTCTCATGGAGAAAATTCGGGAGCAAATCGTACCGCCCTACTCGCGCTCTCTCGACTGCCTGGCCAGCCAGATTGATCGTTATTCCAAGCACGTCGAAACCGTCAATGCATCCACAGAGAAAATCGTCGAATTCTTGGAGTCCCACCCGAACGTCAAAAAGACGCACTGGGCCGCTGAAGAGCGATCTCATAGCAATTTCGCCAAGGTCGCCCGGCGAGGGAATGCCGTTGGCGGGATGCTTGCCTTTGATCTGAACGTGAACTTAGCTGATTTCTACGATCGCCTCCGAATCGCTAAAGGTCCTAGTTTCGGGATGATCCATTCCCTCGCTTGTCCGTTCATGTACCTCGCCCACTACGAATTAATCACCGAGAAAAGCGGGCGAGAATACCTCCAATCTGCCGGCATAAATCCAGAACTGATTCGATTCAGTGTAGGAACCGAGGATTCGGACGAGATAATCGAAGCGTTGAGCGAAGCACTTGATTAAACAAGCGCAACTCGTTGTGTTCAGACCGGCTAGTAAATCTCGAATCATCCAACTCTAAAATCCTTTACCCATGGAAAGCTCACTCTCTAAAAATGCATTCCTAGCGTGCGTCCACGTCGATCTGTTCAAGACCGCGAAAAATTTCGATATTCTCGATCCAGAAACCGGATAAATCGTACTGGAGTGTCGGGAGGAAAAGCTGGGATTCTTAACTAAACTCCTCCGCTTCTCCGACTACGAGAGATACACAACTTTTAACATCGAGATACGGGAGCCTCAGGGCCACTCACTCATCCACATCAAACGAGGAGTCTCACTCTCCTTGTCGAAAGTCGAAATTCGAGACGAAGATCAGGCCTTGCTCGGGCGGGTTGAACAGAAGTTCCTCTCCATTGGCTGCAAATTCGATGTTCTCGCCCTCGATGATCAGGTTCTCTGCGAGCCAACCGGCAACTGGACAGGCTGGAATTTTCATTTAGGCATCAAGGCATCGAGTTCGCCCGTGTATCCAAAGAGTGGAGCGGAATCGGTAAGAAATTTTTTACAAGCACCGACAACTACATCCTGCCCATCGAGTCGAGCATCGAGACCGAAAGTCCGCTCCGATCTCTAATCATGGCCGCCCTCATTTGCATCGACATGGTACCCAA
>DKNL01000053.1 GCA_002474325.1 Opitutales bacterium UBA7389 | reverse complement strand
GCTTCGTCCCGTGACGGATGGACAATCCACTTGGCTGACTAGGGTTAGTCAGCCCTACCATACGAATATCAAAATTCTCGCTTGGATATCTATTCCGAAAAAACCTTCCCCGACCTTCAAGCATGAGCTTGTCGAGTGGGTCGGGATCTTTGCCGCGAAGCGGATCCAGCGAAGCGATGTTAAAAAATCTCTTTAGTTTTAATCAACTAACGCTTGGGCAAAAAGCGAAGGGACTGGATACCAAGCAGAACCGCCGCGTGAATATAGCCCTCAGATGGGTCGAAGGATGTTAAGATCCAGTGCAATAAGGTCAAGATAGCGGCAGCATAGACAAAGCGGTGCAGACTTTTCCAACGCTTGCCCAAGGCCCGAATCGAAGCATCGTTACTCGAGATCGCCAAAGCTAAAAATATCAGCATTGCGAGCCAGCCGGTCAGCATCCCGATCTCACCAGCCTCTTTTAAAACTCGTGATGCATCGCTCAGCTTGAACAAATAAGCGATCATGTGGGGCACGGCGTAAGCAAAAGCAGCCAATCCAAGATATCGCTGCTGCCTCAACAACCAAGCCGTCCACAGCTTTCTCGGGAATAATCGACGCAAAGGGGTTACTGCCAGAGTAATAATAAGTAACCGGGCCGATAGTTCTCCCGTTACATGAATGAACTCGCCATAGTACAGGGCTCCCGAAAGGTAGCGCCAACTGATCCAAAAGACGGGACCGAATAAAATCGACCAAGCAAAATACCGGGAACCCAATAAAATTGATAGCTTCAACATTTCCAAAAACTGCTTGTAATCATAATTAGGAGACAACCATGCACATTGCCAAGATAATCACAACACTTGTATGTTTGAGTTTCTGCTACATGGGCTTCGCCCAAGTCGGTGCTAACGCGAACGTAATCAATCCAAATCTCGCCAAGAAAGGCGAACTAACCGCTCTCCCAGGGTTAACGACAGCGATTGCCGACAAGATCATTAAAGCCCGCCCGATCTCATCGAACCTGCAAATCGACAAGATCATAGGCGATAATCTTTCCAGCAAAGACAAAGAGACCCTGCGGGCCAAACTGTTTCTCCCGATCAATCTCAATACGGTATCCGATGAAGAGTTGGGACTCGTTCCAGGAATTAGCCGCAAAATGAAACACGAGTTTGAGGAATACCGGCCCTACGCCTCTATCAAGCAGTTTCAACGAGAAATCGGGAAGTACGTCGACGACAAGGAAGTCGCCCGGTTCGAACAATACGTATTCGTCCCCATAGACTTGAACTCGGCTTCATCGGATACCTTTAGAAGTATTCCCGGCATGAGCCGCAAGATGGTTCACGAATTTGAGGAATATCGTCCTTACACTTCCATACAGCAGTTTCGTCATGAAATCGGCAAATACGTCGATGACAAGGAAGTCTCCCGTCTCGAACGCTACGTTTTCATCAAGTAGCTCCGCACTACAATAGTCACTCTCCAAGCGGTCCCGGTTTATTTCTCTGCTTCTTCCGGGAGTAGCTTTACCTCAAAATAGTTGGTGCCGTCGAAGTATTTAATAGCGGCTGCATGGATCATGTCCCCAGTGAAAACGTCTGTTCGGGCTTCCCATTTATAGACAGCATCGAACTCGATATCGTTTCGTATTTAGGTACTCAAAACGCTCACCCAAAAGCCGTTTTCGCGCAGACTTGTTTCATATGATCGGTACTGTTTTTTCTTGGTGAAAGAGAGTGGCATCTCAGTTTTAAATACTATAGTTTTCAATCAAGTGATTGTCCGCTTCGGGCTAGCAGAGCACGATGACCACACCAAGGTTTCACTTACGCAAAAGACCATCGAAGCTATTCAGGACCAAGATGTCTGCTATCTCGGCGGTTCCGTTTGGAAAGAAAACCTAAAACTTTTTTAGAACCTAAAGATAGAACTCAGTTTAAACGTTGTATCCATTTGCTGGCGTACAAATCCTGTTCGCTCATCCAAATAACTTTGATTTACAACTAGAAAAAGCTTTTTGCCGGGCCGATATTCCCATATCAAGCGGCTATTGATTCCCATTGTATCGGAAATCGTATCGTATTGGGCAAGATTTGACCATGTAAGATCCGGCGTCACATTTACAAGGGCAGTCAATGATGCCAGCTCAATATCGAACGCCGCATTGGGCAATCGAACATCCTGGTAAGTATAGGCAACTTCTAGCCCAAAATGCTTTGACGGGACGATGCTGAACTCTACAGCATGCTCCTTTCGTTCACCGTCGTAGAAACTGCCGAAAGAGTACTCGTATTCCATGCTCAGCATACGCTGCGTCGCAGTCGATAAACCGAGTATCCCTCGGTTCCATTCATAATCGCCTACAGGAACAATCCCGCTTCTGAGCACAGTGAAATCCTCAAGCGGAGCATCGAAACTATTTTCAAACTGAAAATAAATTTCATCAGAAGATTCGAACTCCAGACTCAGCGGTGTGAATACGTGCCGAGAGGATTCCAACTGATCGTCTAGATTAGTTATGTACTCACCTTCGTAGGACAGAATATACTGTCGGAGCCATTGAACCTCTTGAGGTCTTGGTTGATAAGTCCAAGTAGTCGAATAGCGGCGGATACCCTTGCGAGGAGCAAAGCCTAGAGCCGGATTAAATTTGTCGTCCAACTGCATAAAGGCTCCGTCGATCTCGAATTCGTCAGCTGGCAATACGAAGTTCCCCCCAAAGCTCGGCGCTAGTCCATCGTCGAAACGGGGATCGTCCGAATGGGATCCGATAGCATACGCATTGGCCTCCAAGCGGTATTTTCCCAGGAAGTCGTTGGTAAGGTACCTAAAGTCCGATCCGAAAACCAGATTGTCGAATTCCGAATTGGGATCTCCGTGAGTTAACAAGAACCCAACGGTCGATTGCTCGAGCACTTGTTTGGAAACGCGCCCAATAAAAACGTTCTGACTATCCAATGTATCCGAATCATCGATAAAAGCATCTATCACTCCAATATCGTATTCACCCACTCTTCCGGATACTTTCAAGGCACCTAAAAGAGGTACAACTTGACCGCTGCTGTTCAGTCCAATGCGCCGACTAAAATAGGGGAGAAAGGATGGCGTTGTTCGCTGTCCCCTTCGAAATCGTCCCTCCAATCCTCCAAAATTGAATACCCCCACATCCTCTAAAAAAAAACGTCGCTTTTCAGGAAAGAACAACGAAAAGCGGGTCAGATTCACCTGCCGAGCATCCGTTTCCGCGGCAGCGAAATCCGTGTTGTAGCTGAAAGTAGCGCCCATTTTCGGAGAGATGCGATAGCGCACATCGCCACCCAGTTCGAAATCGAAATTATCTGTGCCGGCAATACTGTCCTTAGATTGCGTCCCCAATATGTAAGGATTGAATTCTAATCCCAATCCTTGCTTCAAGTCGCTTAGACCATGCAATTTTCCGGCTTCGGCCACATAATAAGAACGCATCGATGATCGAGGTGACGCCCAGATGCCACGTTGGTTCTTCCTTTTCAAGCTTCGGCTAACATTCAGCCCCCATATGCTTGTTTCCGGATCAAAACTGAAGGTCGTCAACGGAAAAGCCGCTTCCGCAACCCAACCATCTTCGGTAACGCGCGTTTTCACATCCCATATGCCATCCCACTGTGTATTAATATTAATATTGTTGCTAATGATTCCGTCTTGACGTGCTCCGTTCGGGTTGAACCGAAACCAGTAACCGTTACGCTCATCGTTAAAAGTATCGAAGACGAGAATAACGTAATCATCAGGTCGCAAGGTATCATCCCGCCGCATGTAGCGGGCTATAATTTTATCCGGATCTGTATCCCAGCACCATATCGCGACGTACACATTGCGACTGTCGTAGGCTACCCGAAATTCAGTCTGCTGATCCATCGCTTTTCCAGGGCTAGGAACATTCTGAATAATAGGACCACCTACAGGCGCCTTTTGCCAAACCTCGTCATCGAAATAAGCATCAATCTTCGGCTTTGTTTCCGCTCGAACAGCGTCGAGTTTCGGCTTATAGCCTTTCTCGAGGCGATACTCCGGAATCTCCGGGTTATTCGGAACCGTACGCATGACCGCTTCCGCAGAAAGGGGAAGGCAAACTAACAAGCAATACCTGAGGCAATCCACAAACATTTTTAAACAAAAAGGAAAAGAGGTTCGCTACCGATTGTAGGGACATCCTCAGAACGTCAAAACGAATAGCCTAAAACCTGATGTGTCAAACAAGCGGTAGGATGACGTAGTAAATTCGAGACCTGATTATCGGAATCAAATGGTAGTCTGGAATTGACCCAACGGCAGCGAAGCTAGTAGTCATCTCCTTTTTCCAGTAAGTCCCGGGCAATACCGTTTTGACGAAGTCTCCAAGCCCATCATCCCATTGATTCTCTTGCTCTACTCTATCCAACAAGCTCGACTTGGCAACAATTGTCGTTCAGCTTAATTGAAGATTCGTATTCCCCCAACCCTACATTAACTATCATTCTAAACCAAGGAGCCTTTGCCCATGACCCATCGACGGAATTTTATTAAGACCGCAAGCGCGGCCACAGCGGCAGTCTCCTTCCCTACCATTATTCCACGCCACGTTCTGGGGGGTCCCAATTTCGTGGCCCCATCAGAGAAAGTGAACGTAGGAATTGTTGGCGTTGGGGGACAAGGGCGACATAATACCCTTCAGATGCTGCCGATGGACGATGTGCAAGTGACCGCCATCGCAGATCCCGCGGAATATTGGGACCTCAATTCATTCTACTACAAAGCGTTAGCGGGACGCGGACCGGTAAAGGATATCATCGAAGAACACTACCAGGAGAAGACGCCAAATTTTAAAGTCGCCGAATACATAGACTTTCGGGAAATGCTGGAAAAAGAAACCGCACTCGACGCCGTACTTTGCGCTACACCTGATCACACGCATGCCTTCGTCGCGGCCAATTCAATGCGAGCGGGTAAACACGTCTATGTGGAAAAGCCGTTGGCTCATAATCTTTGGGAAAATCGCAAACTTGCGGAGATCGCTAAAGAGACGGGCGTCGCCACGCAAATGGGCAACATGGGACACAGCTCGGAAGGGATCCGCCAGGTCGTGGAGCTGCTACGGGCGGGAGCGATTGGCGAGGTAAAAGAGTCACACTCCTGGTGCCATGCTACTCGTTGGACGAATGGCTTGACCGGCCTTCCGTTGGGAACTTCGATTAAACCGGTCGGCTTTGATTGGGATCTCTGGCTCGGTCCGAGAGAAGAAATGCCCTATCATAAAGAGTATACGCCAGTTACCTGGCGGGACTTTTGGCGATTTGGTTGTGGAGCCATTGGCGACTTCGCTTGTCACGACATCGATGCTACCGTCTGGGCCTACGATCTTAAAGAACCGGAAACTGTGCAAATCTACCCGATCGGCCAGAGTGACAAAGAAATTGCCCCCTTCGGCGAAATCGGCTATTTCGACTTCAAGGCTAAGGGTAAGCAGAAGGCTATGAAGATCACCTGGTACGCAGGATCCGGACGTCCCGCCCAGCACGAAACTTTCCCCGAAAGTTTCCAGCTCTCTAAACGAGGACTGCTATTTGAAGGGACCAAAGGAACCATCCAATGCGATGGAGCTGGGGGCGGACCTCGCATCTTCCCTCAGGAGTTGAGAGCCTCTATCAAGCGTCCAGCGAAAACGATACGCCGCACGGGTGGACATCACCGCGACTGGATCGACGCCATCAAGGGTGGCCCCGCAGCGAGTTCAAATTTTGATTACGCTTCAAGACTGACGGAAATCGCGCTGCTCGGCGTACTGTCTGTACGTATGGGCGGAGCCATGATTCGCTGGGATGCCGAAAATATGAAAGCCATCGGTCTTCCTGAGGCAGATCAATACATCAACGAACCCGTCCGCCCAGGATGGGAGATATAGGTCGAGACAAGTAAAACAAGGATCCTCGAAAAGTAACACAGGCTTCCAGTATGTGCCTTGAATCCTTACATTTGTCAGGCTGGGTGCCTGTTCTACTTCATGATGGCTTTCCGATCTGGGCCATCCACTAAATCTGCGGTTCACAAATCCTGCTGGCCACGCATTTGCGGGGCCATCCCGCTCCCGTCACCGGCGGGATTGCTGTTAAACCACCCTCTACCGATCACCATCGAGCAGGCGGCCAATACCGCCCAACACTGACCCTTCGCCCTTTGATTCTACTAAACGAGAAGGCGTGCAGTAAATTACCCGGTCAGCTAGTCTCGTGAAACGCAAGCTCTGTAAGTATATGACGCCCGTTCCTCTGGCGTGATCAGAAACATTCGCTCGCTGCGAAGAACATCGACTTCAAATTGCCTGCTCGCTCGATATCGTAGTCGATCCCTCGGGAAAACCCGATAATACAACCTGCCTCGATACGCGAGGTATCTCTGTATAGCTAATTTTCAACGACTCTTCCACCCTTATAGTAAAAAGCCAAGCCATCCCCTAGCAATCTCTCCAGAATGAACCCCTAATCACCAATTGGTTACAATTGGATCTCCTAAAATAGAGGCATCTACCTAATTGCTAACTTATGCTTTCTATCGCAGCGAGGCAGCCATTGTATCCAACTCCGGTTCCTCCGGTGGAACAGCCTCTTCCTTATCGTCAGAGATCATCCCTTTCAGCTCTTCGCTAACGATAAAGGCGACAGGTAACAAAACAAGCACTACAACTGAAGATGCTAGCGTTCCCAGGCCAAGCGATATCGCCATTGGAACGAGAAACAAGGCTTGTTCATTGGTCTCGAAGATCATGGGGCCAAGTCCAAGAAAGGTTGTTACAGCCGTCAGAAAGATCGGACGGGATCGACGTTGGGCTGCGTGCACGATCGCCACATTGGCCGGTTGTCCGCGGGCCATATAGCGATTGCGCGTCATAGCCATAACGAATCCCCCGTTCACCACCATACCGCATAATGCAATCATACCCAAGACGCTGTATATGCTGAGGTCGAAACCTAACAGAATGTGACCCAGCACAGCCCCTGCCAAGCCCCAAGGGATTGCCAGTAGAACGATAATAGATTGAGAGTAGCTTCTCAAGAATGAGGCCATGATCGCGAATATGGCGAACAAGGAGGCGATCAAACCCACACTTAGGCTACCCGTAGCTTCCCGCTGATCCCGTTGCTCTCCTTCGAAGCTGTACCGCAATCCAGGGAACTGGCTGATCAAATCTGGAAGTTCCTTTTTTTCCATGGCCTTGAGTACCTTGTTTCCATTGGTGACGGATGAGATGACGTTAGCTGTGACGTTGACGACTCGTCCGCCATCTACGCGGTCGATCCGCACGGGGGCCGTGGTTTCTATGATCTTTGCCGCCTGACTAATGGGGATTTCGGCTCCGGCAGTTCCCTTAATCAGCAATTCTTCCAAGCCACTCAAAGAGCGTCTATCCGATTCTGGCAAGCGCACCATGACACGAAGCTCGTCCCGATCGCGTGGCTGGCGAAGAGCTTCCGCTCCATAAAAGGAATTGCGAATCTGCTGCCCGAGATCTTGGGCGGTAATTCCCAAGGCCTGTCCTGCTGGTTTAATCTCGAAACTGATCTGCGGCATTTCCCTGCCGAATCCTTTTCGTATATCGGTAACACCTGGATACAATTCCAGCATGTTGCCCAATTCTTCCGCAGCGTGTCGTAGCGTGTCGACATCGGGATGAGCTAGTTGCACAAAAATCGCCGCTTCTCCTCCTGGACCGACTAGATAATCGTAGAAGAGGGCCTCGATATCCGGAATCTCCGGCACCTCTTGTCGCCACAAATTGACGAACTCCGAACCCGTAATCTCCCTCTGACTCTGGGGAACGAGCTTAATGGCAACACTAGCTTCATTATTGTTTCTTCGTGCGACTGAGATGTTGTAATTACGCACAATGTCTTCCAAACCCGCTTTCGCTAGCGCACGTTTGGCGGCAGCTTCCACGACAAAAGCGACCTCGCGGGTACGGCTGACCGGCGTGCCTGTCGGCATTTCGATCTCGCCCTGAATATAGTCGTTCTCGATGGTCGGATTGAAAGTGAAATTGACGCGACCGCTCATCGTGTAGGCAAGCACCACGAGTAACGAAGAAGCGAATACAGCTATCGTTAGATACCTAAAACGAATAGCATTCGTCAATATGGGCTTGTAGAAACGCTCCATGAGATCGTCCAGCTTGAGCCGCAATCGCGTTTGAGCTTGATCAAAACGACCTATAATCGATTCCCTGAGTCCACTCTTTTTTTCCCAGGACAAGTGAGATGGCAAAATAAGCAGTACCTCGATTAAGGAAACTGTGAATACAGCGATAATCACCGCGGGAAGCACTTTCAGGAAACGACCGCTTTCTCCTGGCACGAAAAAGAGCGGCAAGAACGCAATGATATTGGTGCTGACAGCGAAGATTACCGGTACCGTCATTTCCTTAACGCCCGCAACCGCCGCCTCCAGACGAGACATGCCTTGAGTGATTTTGTGGAAGATATCTTCACCCACCACCACAGCGTCATCGACCACAATCCCCAAGGTCACGATAAAGCCGAAGACGGAAATCATGTTAACGCTAGCATTCATTAACGGCAACAGGATGAGCGAACCAAGAATAGAGACCGGAATTCCCACTGCAGTCCAGAAGGCGACTCTCAACTCGAGAAGGAAACCGAGAGCGATAAGGACAAGGATAAGACCCAGCGTACCGTTGTATTTAAGCAAATTGATACGTTCCAGGTAGTCTTCCGTCCGATCATAGCGCACCTCCACATTAACCGAAGGTGGTAGCGTTGCACCGACTTGAGCAATGTAGCGTTTCACCGCTGCCGCAACGTCGATCGGCGTTTGGTTTTCTGAAGCGGAAACCGATAGTGTAACCGAAGGTCGACCATTGAAATATGACTCTTGATTACTGTCTTCGAAGCCATCGACAATCGTGGCGATATCCCCTAGCTTCACCTCGGTACCCGTATTTGTGATCTTGATCGGGATCTCCTCGAATTCGCTGCCGAAAAACCGACGTTCAGTAGTTTTCAGTAAAATATCCCCACCCGAAGTTTTCATAGTACCGGCGGGAACGTCTTGAGCGGATTGATCGATCGACCGCGCTATCTCGCCGAGCGTAAGGTCTAGCGACCTCAGTTGAGCCTGCGGAACTTCGACTAGGATTTCCGGTCGGCGGGCTCCCATCAATTCAACCAGAGAGATTTCTGGCTGAGCCAGAAGCCCATCCTCTACGACTCGAGCGAACTGCACCAGCGTTCGTTCGTCTACATCACCGTAAACAGCGACAGAATTTACACCTCGACGTCGACTCGTACCCAGCGAAATCCGCGGCGGTTCGATTTCGTCGGGAAATAAGCTGATTCGGGACACCGCAGCCGTTACTTCCTGCAAGGCTCGATTGCGATCAAAGCTGGGCATGATTTCCACATTAACTGATGCCCGTCCTTCTGAAGCAGTCGCTTCGATACGTCGCGTGAGTTCCATTCCTCGCAGCTCCGATTCAATCGGCAAGATAATCGATTGCTCCACCTCTTCCGGACTGGCCCCACGGTACTGCATACTGATGTCAACCGTGTCGATCTGATACAAAGGATAGATCTCCTGCCGTATGTTCCGGGCCACAACTATACCGACCACGACAACCGCCAGCATAAGCAAGTTAGCGGCCACATGGTTGCGGGCAAACCAAGCAATCAAACCTGTGGCCGAGCCTGCGTTCTCGTTGTAAGGATTCTCTTCCATCGGGTACTTTTCTTCCTAGTTGCCAACCGCGTTCTCGTAGGCCTCTACTAGTTCCGGAAACGCGGATGAACGTTGCGGCACCACCAGCATCTGCGGGAGACCAACTCGGAGATCACTTACTATCAATTCATCGCCTTTTTCAAGGCTATTCGATATAATGACTGTATCCTTTTCCGACCAAAGAACCTCGGTCTGTAAGATTCTCAGGAGATTGTCTGGACCCACCACCCAAACCTGATCCCCTTCGCGTAGGGCGTCTCGAGGCACGGTTATAACATCCTCCAAGTCGCCAGCATCAACCCTCACTTCGACATAGCTGCCTAACAACAAAGGAAGCTCATCGCTTTTCTCCCTTTCCAATCCCAATGGGTCCTGGACCGCAACGACAACTCGAGCCATCCTTCCAACGTCATCCAAGTCGCTCAACAAACGCACTACTCGACCCTCCCAAGTGGCAATCTCGCCCTCGCCCGCATCAAGTACAACCTCCACTTCAGCGCCGGGCAGGTTTTCTTGCGGAAATTGTATCCACTTTAGTTCGGAAAAGGGAACGGATACTTGTATCCAATATTCATCGGTTCCTACGAGTTCGCATATCGTCGAATTTGGGCCGACCAATTGGCCGACTTCCACGGATTCCTCTACCACTCGCGCGTTGAAGGGAGCCCGGATAACTGTTCGCGACAATTGCAGCTCGGCCTCTTCAATATCATTGATGGCCTTTTCCATCATTGCTTCGGCCCGGCGCAGGTGGGGCTCCCTAAGAACAAGCGATCGATTGACTTCTTCAATATCCAATCCGGATTGTAATTCGTCCCACTCTCGTTGGGCGATCACTTGACGGCCACTTTCCACTTCTCTTTCAAACCGGGCTCGCTCCAGATCTGAGCGTACCGCAGCCAATGCCAACTCGTAGTCCTGAGGATCGATACGTATCAGTTCATCACCCTCGTAAAACTGGCCACCCACAACCATATTTTCATTCTGATGTGTGACTTGGCCCGATACTTGCGGCTTTATCACTACTTTACGCGACGGCACCACGCTACCGTAGGCGCTGACGGCTATATCCCGCGTCTGCCCAACCACCGGTATCGTCTGTACAATCCTAGCAGATTGAGACTTTTCCTCAGGCGCGGTCTCCGGGCCGGTTTTTAAGAGAAGCCAACTGGCCCCGAATCCGACGACAAGGATGATTAGAATTAGGAATACAGTTCCAAAAAGCGATTTGCGATTCATTGGGAAGAAAGGGTGGCCACGGATTCAGGTGGAGCAATCGGGCCACCGAGGGCCCTGTGAAGACTGATACGAGAGCTAAGCACGTCCCGTCTGGCGCTAACAATCTGCCTCTCCAAATTCTGGACGATGTTTAACGAAGTGAATACGGGCAAATAGTCAGTCAACCCTTGGCTAAATCGGTTGCGTGCTTCCATCAATAAGCGCTGGGCGCTGTAAAGCTGCTTCTCCTCCAATTTGAGGCGTTCGAGCAATTTTCGCTCCAATACCAAAATCGATTCCACCTCCAGAACGGCATTGATAAATTGTTCGGTGTAGCGGGCTAGACCTTCTTCGAGCTCCGCCCGTCGGAGTCTGACCTCCGCTCGACGCTCGCCGGCAGCGAAAAGCGGTGCCGATAGGCTAGCAAACGCTGATCGAATAGCGTCACCCAATCTTGGGTCCCCTCGCCAATCGACACCCCCTCCAATGACGATGGATGGCAGTTGGTCAGCGACGACCTCGCCAAGACGCTCATCCAAGGCCAGCAAGCGTTTTTCCGCTGCTCTTAAATCGGGCCTTCGCTGCAACAGGTCGGCTGGGATCCCAACTGCTGGCATTGGGGGAAGGTTGGCAAAGTTCGACGCTTTGACGCGATCCCCTTCCCCTGGCGCCTTTCCCAACAAGACATCCAGTGTGTATTCCAACTGGGCAATACGGGCTTCGGTCTGCGGCACGCGGGCTTTAGTCTCATCCAATTGCTCTTGCTGTTGCAAGACGTCTACAATCGAAGATTGCCCCTGGCCAAATCGCAAAGTCGTCAGTTTGAGCAGCGACTCGTTGATCTCAATCTGCTCCAAAATGACTTCCAGCTGACGCTTTTGCTCCTTGGTCTCGAAGTAGGTTTCGGCAATCGCACCCGAAAGCAGTAGTCGAGCATCAAGCCAGTCCTGCACGGAAGCTTCTTGCTGCAAGACGCGAGCTCTGCGAGCTGCTGACAAACGGCCAAACAAATCCAATTCCCATCGCAACGCTCCACCGATCGCAGTTCTTTCCTCACGGTCTTTATTTTCTCCGAGCGCTATTCGATCGCCCCATTCGTAGCGGTCGCTGGCGCTAAGATCAATGGCGGGAAAGAGGCGGGCGCCCGATTGGCGGGCCAAGGCCGCCGCCTGCTCGATCCTGTAGACGAATGACTGCAAGTCGAAGTTGCTCTCTAAACCGTCTTCGATCAAAGCATCCAAGACAGCGTCATTGAAACTCTTCCACCAGGATTCGTTCCAAGGCTCAATCGCCGCGATTTCGTCCTGGTGTTGATTGTACTCGGATCCCACTTGTGCAACCGGAGCTATGGAAGCCTCCTTCGAATGGTGCCCAACGCAACCGCCGCACAGAACGGCGACTGCAACAGCCATGGTTGTCGGATAAAGATGGAGACGCATCGTGCTTAGGAAGAATCAGTTGCTGTTTTCTATTACCTAGAAGCGAATAGCGATGGACAGACAAGGTCCAATGTGAACAAATTACGCGGTCCTGGCACTCCTAGCTAGCGGGCGACTAGGATTGAATACAGTCCACAACACGCTAGGATCTGACCCTAAATCCATTACCTATGATACGAAAACGCGCAATTGCCCTCGCCATCATCCTGACCACCACACTTTTGGTTTCGCCTGGTCTGTTTGCTCAGGGTCCCCAAAGTCCCAATGTAGTCATGCTGTTGGCTGATGATCTCGGCTCCAGCGACATCGGCTCCTACGGCGGTCCTGTCCGAACGTCAGCCATCGATTCGCTAGCTACTGGCGGGGCCCTTTTCAAAACCTTTTATTCCGGCTGTGCCGTCTGCTCGCCCTCCCGGGCAACGCTGCTGACCGGACGACAACACATCCGTACTGGCGTTTACAATTGGATCTATGACCAGACACAAAAATCTCACTTGCGGGAGAGAGAGATCACCATAGCGGAGATTCTTAAGGGCTCCGGTTACGCCACCGCTCACGTGGGCAAATGGCATTTAGGACTGCCCTTCGAAGGGCATAGCAACTACAAGCCCACTCCGACTGATCATGGATTCGACTACTGGTTTGCCACGCCCAACAATGCCGAGCCTAGTCACCACAATCCAGTAAATTTCATTCGCAATGGGAAGGCTCTCGGAGAGATGGAAGGCTATGCCTGCCAGCTAGTGGCAGATGAAGCCATCGATTGGCTGGAGAACCATCTAAATCCAGATACGCCATTCTTTCTGAATGTTTGGTTTCACGAGCCCCATCAGAAGATCGCCGCTCCAGAATCCATCGTCGCTAAATACCAAGGGTCCGAACAGTCGCTGGGCCTACCGGAAGCCCAAGCGAAAATTGCAGGGCTGTATTCAGCAACCATAGACAACATGGATCAGGCGATTTCCCGCTTGCTAGCCAAACTGGAATCCATCGCCCCAAAAGAAGATACACTGATCATTTTCGCTTCAGATAATGGTTCCTACTTGCGAAATCGGAATACCGGTCTCCGAGGACAAAAGGGAGTCAACTGGGAGGGCGGCATCCGGGTGCCCGGCATTTTCTATTGGCCGGGAACGATTACTGCTGGAAAAGCCATCGAAACGCCGGGCGGCCTCGTAGACATCCTACCGACTCTGTGCGAACTGCTGTCCTTAGATCTGCCACGAAATCGACACCTCGACGGAACGAGTTTAGCTTCGCTTCTGCTCGGCAATCCCGATGGATTCAGTCGACTTCAGCCCTTTTATTGGCACGTGCACCGCTCCAAGCCTATAGTTGCCATTCGGGATGGCGACTACTCGCTTATCGCTCATAGGGACAATGACGAGCTTCCCCTAACCAATCGAACTGACGAAGCTTGGATCCCACTAATTAAAGAAGGTGGCTACCAAGGCTACGAGCTGTACGACTTAAAGAAGGATCCGAAGCAAACCACCGACCTCGCTTCCCGCTACCCTGAAAAACTGCAGGAACTCAAACGTAAATTGCTAGATATCAACGCCAGCGTTATGACCAATGGATACGATTGGCATATGGAGGAGCGCCCATGATCCGCAAAGCATTCGTCATGCAGCTACATCCAGGTCAGGAAGCGGATTACCAAAACCGCCACAACCCCATTTGGCCGGAATTAGAGGAAACACTGAAATCGCAAGGCGTATCCAATTATTCCATCTTTTTCCACAAAGAAACACTGCAGCTATTCGCCTACGCTGAAATCGAAGACGAAGCAAGATGGCAAGCCATCGCTCAAA
>DKNL01000128.1 GCA_002474325.1 Opitutales bacterium UBA7389 | reverse complement strand
CTGGTTGAATATGAGTTTATTGATCGAGCTTTCTCGCTGTTTTCCTGTGGTGGATTGAAGCCTACCAAACCCGACCATCAATCGATCGCATAGCTCATTCGTGTCTTCAGCTTCGATCAGATTGTCGATGAAGCTCTTGTCTTTGACCAATCGAGCAACCGCCGCGAGCACGTTAAGATAATTTTTAGCTGATTCTCGAGCCAACAAGAGAATTATCAAATGGACCTTCTCCTCTTTTTTCGGTCCTTCGTATTGAATCCCCTTCTTACTTCGGCCTACCGCGAAAACGTAGCGGCGGTTCATTTTTACACGCAAATGCGGCAGGGCGACGCCATGACCCAAGTAAGTCGTCATGGTATTCTCCCGCTGTAATAGCCCCGCCAGCAGGTTTCTCTTGCGACTGAGATCTTTGAAGCTTTCGACCGAGACTTTAACGAGCTCCTTTAAGCATCCTTCTAGCGTTTCGCTATCAAGCTCAAGCACCCGTTTGCGTGAAAAGTATCGATCTAACCGCATCTAGTTTGGGGTATACGGCATCCGCCGTTCTATGAATTGGGAGAGTGCCAACGACTCACTTCTCCCACTCGAGCCCGCCTTTCCTGATTTCGTAAACCAACCCGATAACAAGTACTGCAAGGAAAAACATGATAGGCCCGAGAATCGGGAGGCCTTCAGCAAGGAAGTCTCGATAGATCAAAGCCCAGGGGATCAAAAAAAGCACTTCGATATCAAAGAGGATAAAGAGCATCGCTGTGACGTAGAACTTGACCGAAAATCGCGTACTCGTCTTTCCTTCCGACTTTATACCGCATTCATAAGCGGAATCCTTTATACTGTTCTTTCTACTTCGTTGACCCAGAAAATGGCTCGCCAGGATTATTACTCCCGCAAGAACGGATGCGAAAATGATTTGAACCAGAATAGGCGCGAAATCGGAAACCTCCATAACCTATCGAAAGTCCTAAATCCTATCTTTGATTTCAAGGCAAATTACTGACCTTCAGTATATTTCCGATATTTTGATAAACTCGCCAACCAACCGCTGGCTCAACCGCCTTAGGGCGTTGGGCAAAAAAAAGGCGGGCCCCTTCAAGAAAGAGCCCGCCCGATTAAAGTATTCGACCGAAGAATACGGTTTACTTGGTGGCCTGATCTAGGATATCTCCCAGATTCATCAAGTCTCCGCCCTCCTTCATACTGTCGTATGTCTGCGTTTCCGCCGCCAATTGCTCATCGTTATAGTTAGCCGCCTTTATACTTAGGCCAATACGGCGCTCATCGAGATCGACCTTTATCACTCTAGCGCTGACGTCGTCGCCGACATTCAAGACATCCTTGATCTTCTCGACACGGTCTTCGCTGATCTGACTGATGTGAACCAGCCCATCAATTTGATCCTGCAGCTCGACAAAAGCCCCGAATGAGGTTATCTTGGATACGACCCCCGTAACAACATCGCCGATACGGAAACGGCCATTGATATCTCCCCAAGGGTCTTCCGCAAGCTGCTTCATCCCCAAAGAAATCCTCTGATTGCCGGTATCGACATCCAGGACAACAGCATCCACTTCTTCTCCCTTTTTAAGAACCTCGCTTGGGTGATTCACTTTGCGGGTCCAAGACATGTCGGAAACGTGCACCATGCCATCTATACCCTCTTCTAGCTCCACGAAAGCCCCGTAAGTAGTGATATTCCGAACCTTCCCATGGACGTGAGCTCCCACCGGATAGTTGTGAACAACCATATCCCATGGGTTTGGTTCGAGCTGACGAATACCCAAGGATATCTTTTCCTCGTCCTTCTGGATACCTAGCACAACGGCTTCAACATCATCTCCAACACGGAGCAGTTCGCTTGGCTTGGTAATGCGCTTCGTCCAGGACATCTCCGTAACGTGCACTAGACCTTCCACGCCCTCCTCGATCTCGATAAAGGCTCCGTATGGCACCAGGTTTACCACCTTACCCATAACGTGAGCACCAATTGGGTACTTGTTTTCGATATTTTCCCAAGGATTGGACTTCGTTTGCTTCAAGCCTAGAGAGACCCTCTCCTTGTCGCGATTGATTTCAAGGATCATTACCTCGATTTCTTCCCCTTGCTTGAGCATTTCGCTTGGGTGGGAGATCCGACCCCAGCTCATGTCAGTGATGTGCAAAAGACCGTCCATACCATCAAGATCGATGAACGCTCCAAAGTCGGTGATATTTTTGACAACACCTTTGACCAGATCGCCAGGATTGATTTTCTCGAGGAGCTCGCGGCGCTTGGAGGACCGTTGCTCTTCGATCAACTCCCGTCTGGAAAGAACGATATTCTTTCGCTCCAGGTTAATCTTCAGCACCTTATAGTCATAGGTTTGACCAATGTACTGATCCAAATTCTTCGGAGGCTGGATGTCGATATGGGAAGCGGGCAGGAAAGCGTCGACGCCCATCGCAACGATGAGACCGCCCTTAACTTTGGATTTCACTCGTCCCTGAACGATGGAGCCCTCCTCACACTTGGTGATAATGTTGTCCCAATTCTTCTTTTGCTCAGCCCTATCGAAGGAGAGAACTGGGTTTCCATCGCGATCCTCCAGTTTTTCGAGATAGATCTCAATTTCCTCACCTATTTGAAGATCGCCTAGATCCGCGAATTCAGACGCGGAAATCAATCCTTCCGACTTGCCACCGATATCGACAACTACTTCGGTTTGACGGATCTCGGTTATCGTGCCCTTTATAATCGAGCCTTCTTTGAGCTTATCGAAGGTAGTTTGGGCGAGAAGTTCTTCCATTACAGAACTCATGATAGATATGCGCTAAATAAAACGAGTCCGCTTCCTTTTACTCGAAAATCCAGCTATGGTCGTATCGTCCATACGGACGACTGTGTTTAAGTTTTGACGGGTCCGTTCGAAAGCAACGCGGCGGAACGGACGGTGATTGTTTGCCGCAGAAGGGACGGACTTTGCGGTAACCCGACCTTTGGGCAAGCGAAATCTAAGGTCTAAACGATAAATTTCAGCGAGCTGCTAAATAGCGGTTTAACCAATCAATAAACCACTTTATTCAACGGATACTCGATAATGCCTTCCGCTCCCATCTGTTTCAATTTGGGAACGATATCCCTGACGTTCCTCTCGCTTAGAATAACTTCGATAGCGGACCATCCCTCATCGCTCAGTCGATTCACCGTTGGGTTGCGAAGGGCAGGCAAAATAGAAAGGATTTTCTCCAAGTTCGCCCTTGGAGCATTCAGCTTCAAGCCTACTTTGTCTGTCGCCTCTAATGCCGCTTCCAGCATCATAGCGATATTTTCGATTTTCTGCCTCTTGATCGGATTCTCCCAGCTTTGTTTGTTGGCGACCAACTTAGTGTTAGTTTTCAAAAGGGTATCAACGATACGCAATTTGTTCGCCACCAGCGAATTGCCCGTCTCAGTCAAATCAACAATAGCGTCCACCATATCAGGGACCTTCACTTCTGTCGCCCCCCAAGAAAACTCTACTTCCGCCTCGACGCCCTTATCTTCAAGGAATCGTCGCGTCAGATTCACCACTTCTGTCGCAATCCGCTTACCCTGAAGATCCTCAACCGTTTTAATTTCCGACGCCTCCGGCACAGCTAGGACCCAATAAGAAGGGCGATTCGAGGCCCGACTATAAATCAGGTCGCAAACCTCAACCACGTCAGAACCATTCTCGACGATCCAATCATAGCCGCAAAGCCCCACATCGAAAAACCCATGATCGACGTACCGGCTAATCTCCTGACTCCTTACAAACCGGCCTTCTATCTCCTCGTCGTCGATACTCGGTTTGTACGACCGAGAGCTTTTTCGGATATTCCAGCCCGCCTTGGCAAACAGCTTTATTGTCGCTTCTTCCAAGCTGCCTTTCGGCAACCCGAACATTACTACTGGCGCTTCGTTAGACACCCCACACGTCGAAATCCAAGCGCACCCCCGGTGCAAGCCAATTCTCTCTAACTTTTTTGTTTGATTTTACATTTTTACATTTTACACAACCTGTAATCGCATTTGTAAATAAATAGCGCGCAGACAGGTGAATCCCTATCTTCCTGAGTATCCAGCAGAACATCTTAATAATTAGTCACCACAAACATGCCTAGCAAACCGAAGCCTTTGGTATTAATCGTCGAGGACGAAGTCGAACTCGCCAACGTTATCGCAGAACACCTAGAAGCTGCTGACATGCAAACGCAGGTTTGCAATCGCTGTGCTTTAGCTATGCGATTTCTCAAAAACAATTTCGCGAATATCATTCTCCTGGATTTAACGCTCCCCGACCAGAACGGCTTCGCCTTCATGGAGGATCTCAAGAACGAGGACATCAACATTCCCACGATCTTCCTAACCGGTAACGACTCAGAAATTTCCAAGGTAAAAGGACTCGAACTTGGGGCGGATGATTACGTAACCAAGCCATTTAGTGCCCCAGAACTCGTCGCTAGAATTCACGCTGTATTGAGACGGGCCGAGGTCGCGAACGACTTTAACGTCACTAAGAACGTAAAACTCACTGACGCACCTTTCACGTTCAATACGGCCCGCGTCAATCCCACAACGATGGAGCTCGCCTTTGCCGACGGTGAAGTGGTTACAATAGGCCGCAAAGAGATCGGCATCCTATCCTATTTTAACGAAAACCCCAGCACCATCATCACCAGAAAAAATCTGATACACTCGGTTTGGGGAATACATGCGGACATACGAAGTCGTTCTCTCGATCAATACATTGTCAAGATTCGGGATCTCTTTAAGCGCAAAGAAGTGCCCCTAAACAACCTGAAGACAATACATGGAATCGGCTATCAATACGAGCCGATGAAAACCGCCGAGGCTCCGCAAGAAGCTTAGTAGCGAGCAAATAAGAGGGCTTTACCTATCTAGGTATCCACTTGGCGATGAATGTTGGCTCGACCGTCTTCGCCGGATAGCGATACAGTCGTATGTGGGGCTCGCTCAGTCTGCGATTGAGAGAATTAACTGGTTTGGGACTGATTCGGGGAGGTGATATAGCGGTGTTTCCACCGCGAGATCCAAAATTAGTCCTGAGCGTTGCAAACCCTCCACATAATCAAATCAGATCACCTTAATTTAAACTAGTAACTTTAACTTAATACAATACCAGTAGCCCTACGTATCCTCTATCCGCGAATCTTCAACTACGAGCTTAGAGATCTCTAGTCATCATCGACCGACGCCGTGCCACTTCCTCCACCTCTATCAAAAAATAGACATAGGTAAACGGAGTTTGTTTTCCACCAAAGGGCACAGCAACACTCCACTTACCTCAACCGGTAATAGGAATCCGGATTGTAGAGATAGTAAAAGTCGAAAGGCTCTAGCCTTGGAAGGGCAATGAATGGCCTCCCGTCATCGCCCAACTCCTCTTTCAGCAGCTCATCTTGAGCCAAAATTACGCTAGAGCCAAACCGTCCCGGATTCTTGTCGATCGACATCTCCCAAATGCGATCCACCGAATGGTCGATCCACTTGAGCTTCACCGCTTCATCACCGAATTCCCTCCAGTCGCCATCTGAATTCTTCTCATACATCATAGCGATGAACTCGTCTAGATCCTGTCCCATTTTTTCGGCTATCGGCCTGGCTACGCGACGCCACCATTCTTGAGCCTCTTCCAGGAATTCCCTTTGCTGGGTGAGGTTGCCCATTCCGCCCCAACTAATCTGATGGTGCAGAACGACAGCATTTGGATAGCAATAGGAACGCTCGGCCAACGTCGCGATTCCCGCAGCCATACTAGCGGCATAGGACTTCACAACCACGTATACCGGAGCCTTGCTACCCTGCATCGATTTCAGGATTTTATAACCGGACATCACCGACCCTCCAGGAGATGAGTCGATAACCAGGAAGATTGGGTATTCCGTGCTTTCGTTATTATAAAAATTAATGCGTTCGCTAACGTAATCAGCGAGCCCACTCCAGATGGGACCATTGAGAGGGATCCTACGATCACTGACGTGGAGAACTCCATCCACAAACGGCTCTTTTAAGTACATGAGCTCGCGATCGGAGTAAATGAGATCCTCAATCAGGTCGCTTTTTTCTTTGACTGACAATTTTGCCGTCAATTCCACGACCTCTAAATCCAATTTCGCCCGACGGGTTTTCAGACGAGCGTCTTCTAGTCTCAATTGGTTGATCTCTGTCTCGATCTTCTTGAGGGCTACGGAATTGGCCAACTTCAAGCGTTCCTCCTCCATTCGCATCTCCGCAAGCTCATCGTTCATCGCTTTCTTCGACTCCAGGCTATCCAATGAGAGCTCCTTGTTGAATGAGTCAATCTTCGCATTCAAACGATCCGTTTCCGCTTTCCGCTCCGATAGTTCACTCGCCAAGCGCTCTCTAGCGATTGAATTCTCCATCGCCAAACGCTCCTTTTCCTCGCGCATCTCTTGGAGCTCTTCCTTGAATTTTTCTGACCTGAGAGCCATTCGGGCCTGAATCAAATCGCGCTCGTTTTTCAAGCGTTTCATTTCTTTCTCACGGGCCTCTTCCTCAGGATCCTTGTCCGGTTTTTCGGATTTGTCGGATGTGGGCTCCTCACCTCCGATTTCGTCAATTTCGGCATCTTTCGTGTCGCTACCATTTACGGTAAGCGGAGCGAGCTCGTTTGACTCCGACTGGGCAAACGCCAGAGGGCCCATAATTCCGCATATGATCAAAATACTCGTTAACTTAGTCATCTCCATCCGCATAACTCTAATCCTAATTATCTAAAAAAACGATTTATCACTGAAACGCAAACCTTCTAGAACGCGAGTAAAACCCTATGCCATTCCGATTCTCTGTACGCTCCCAACTCAATTTCGACTGCATATTGAAATCGTCCTAAACGACGATTTCCATAAAATAACTAGATCTCTACAGCTTTCCCCATAGGAATGTTTCCGTGAATTTGAAATCACTGGAGTTGGTAATCTCATTTATGCGGTCTTTGCAGTCCAAGATCTGCTCTGACCTCGAAGCTCTTGAAGACAGCTCTCAAACGTTTTCGCCAGACTCATGGACTCGAGAAGAAGGTGGAGGCGGCCTATCCATGGTATTAGAGGGGGGCGAGACTTTCGAAAAAGCCGGAGTGAATTTTTCCCATGTGACTGGTAGTCAACTACCCCCATCCGCCACGGCTAGTCGCCCCGAGCTAGCAGGACGGCCATTCCACGCCACTGGAGTCTCCATCGTCATACATCCTAGAAATCCTTATGTTCCCACCTCCCACGCCAACGTACGTTTCTTTCTAGCGCCCGCCCATCAGGATGATCAGAATCCTGTATGGTGGTTCGGCGGAGGCTTCGATCTCACTCCCTACTACGGATTCAAAGAAGATGCAGTCTCTTGGCATAAGATGGCTAAACAAGCCTGCGATCCATTCGGCCAAGAAATATATCCGATATTCAAGCAAGCCTGTGATGACTACTTCTATCTGAAGCACCGAAATGAACCTAGGGGGATTGGAGGGCTGTTTTTCGACGACTACAATCAAGGCGG
>DKNL01000189.1:5392-8815 GCA_002474325.1 Opitutales bacterium UBA7389 | reverse complement strand
AATGCCAACAATTGGCCACCGAACTAAGTTCATAGCTTCGATCGAGTTCAAAATCTATTATCGAACATTACCGGGACGGCGGGCATCCATATTCATCTCTTCCTGGAAGGTTACCGCCATACCCCTAAGCTTGCGGGATATATCCCGATCTCTCAACGGCTTCGATTCACCCGGATCAGCCTCCAGATCGAAGAGCTGAAGCATCGGATTCAACCTTAGCTTCCACTTGTCCCAACGAACAGCCGCTAGGGCTCCTTGACTACCATGGTAGAAGAATGCGTTGATATACTCTTCGCGCGTGAACAGCGGATCCCACTCTCCCGCCAGATCCCAGGAGCGACGCAAAACGACGTCGGCATTGAGCGTGCCGGAGGTCATCGGCGAGGGAATGCCTTCGCTTTTGCCAGTAAGATAAGAGCTGATATCGCGACCATCGATGACCCTACCTTCAGTAACGCGGATACCCGCGAAAGTGGCCAAGGTTGGATACCAATCTAGAGCCGTTGCCAGGCTGGAAGACTCGTATCCCGAACGAATCCCTAAGCCAGGTCCCCAGGCAATTCCGGGGACGCGTATGCCGCCTTCATACGTGGACAGTTTCCTGCCTTGAATTTTCTGGGAGCTGTTACGGCCGGGCCCACGCCCATTGTCCGACGCATAGATCACGACGGTTTCGTCCTCGATGCCCAAGCGTTCCAGAGCATCGAAAATACGGCCGACATTGTAATCCAATTCATGAATCGCATCGCCGTATTCACCAAACTGCGACGTTCCTTTGAATCGATCGCTAACACCGAGCGGAATGTGAAGCATCGTATGAGGCAGGTAGAGAAAAAACGGGTTATCCTTTTCCCGCTCCATAAAAGCGATCGCTTCGTCCGTATAGCGCTCGGTCAATTCAGCTGGATCTGCCGGTCGCTTTACGATTTCGTCATTTCGCATCAGCGGTACGCCTCCCTTCCCTTCAAAATAGATAATTTCAACTGGGTCTAAATTGTGCAGCAGCCCGAAGTATTCGTCGAATCCTTGCTGACGCGGGAGGAAAGGTTCGTGAAATCCGAGATGCCACTTCCCGATGCAAGCAGTGGCGTATCCATTTTGTTTGAAAAGCTCCGCTATGGTTAGCTCGTCGGGATTTAATCCACGTTTTGAATCGGCCCGGTGTACCCAAGTTTCCATCCCGATTCGCCGTGGATAGCATCCCGTCAATAATCCAGCTCGCGACGGACTGCAAATCGGAGCAGCTGCGTAATAATCCGTGAAACGAATCCCTTCCTTCGCCATAGCATCGATCCGAGGGGTATTGATCTCCGAGGCCCCATAGCAGCTAAGGTCGTAATAGCCTTGATCATCTATGAATATGAAGACGATGTTCGGCCTTTGGGCCCCGATTTGCCCAAATAGGCTAATGGGTAGAAGGCAGAAGAAAATCAGTCGGGATAACTCCATCATCGACAGTAAAGCCTATCCATCTCCGTCCGCCAATCGAAATCCTCGGCTGGAAGTAGGGATGCGGGACACCCCAAAATATGCAGGAGCGGGTTTATCCCGCGATTCGACATCAGTGATCGCGGCGTAAAGCCGCTCCTACAACAGTGCCACCCTCTATTTAGATGCTCAACCAAGGATAATACTACAATCGAAACAGCGACTAGAGCTTCGGAAGATTCTTCCCAACCACCAGGACCGCGATCACAACCGAAACCATAGAGGCGATCAATACCGCTCCAGCGGCAATATCCTTGACCACTCGAATCCGCTCATCGCGCCCTGGATGCACCGCATCCGCTAGTCGCTCCATCGCCGTATTCATGGCTTCCGCTGATAGAACCATCCCGATGCACAAAACCACTGCAATCCAATCGTAGGGTCCAAAATCGAGAAGAAAACCCGCTGAGGTTATCGCCAATACAGCCACTAGCTGAATCTTGGCATTCGCCCCTAAAAGTATGAAATCCGCGATTCCTCGAATCGCGTGGGAGAAGGATTTGATCCGCTTCTTCACGATCAAGATTTGAGACTATCTCCCACCACCAACCAGTGAGATCAATTCCCCGAAGTACTCCCCAAGTACTTCTTGTTCTGCTCCGAGCTCCGATGATGCGCCCCTACTTCCACCCAAGCAGGCATGGATTCCAGGACCTCTCGTAGCCTCTTCCTCGCCGAAGCTGCACCCGGGATTCTCTCGAGGGATTGAAGATCCTTTTGCTCCCTTGGATCGTTGGCCACGTCGTAAAAACGGCCATCCTCATATAGTTTAAAACGCTGATCCCGGGCCCAACGACCCGCGTGCAACTGGAACCCGCCAAAAGGGACGTTCGGATCGTAGTGGCAAAACACCCATTGACGAGGGTCACCCTTTTCGCCCCTGATTTGCGGCAAAAAGCTTCGCCCATCCAGCTGCTCGCCCATTACATCCAACCTGCCACCCGCCTCTAATAGGGTGGGCAGGAAATCGGTAAAATCGACAAGGTCCTCGGAAACCAACCCTCGGGCGCCTGACCCTTTCCAGGAGGCGATCAAAGGAACCCGCGTGCCGGTATCCAACATGGTTCCTTTACCGCCATGTATCGTTGAACCGTTTTGCAACTCGCTCGAAACGCTCACATGCGTGCCATTGTCTCCCGTGAACAGGATTAGCGTTTCATCCAATAGGCCGCGCTTTTCTAGCCGCTCGACAATACGGCCTACTAGCTTGTCGGCATAGCGTACCATTTCCGCAAAATTGCGGCTTTCCTTCACATCTCGCTGCAGGGGATCATTCCATTCGAGAGAATCGGGAGTCGGAACGAAAGGCGTGTGCACGAGGACCATCGGGTAATACGCGAAAAAGGGCCTATCCTGGTTCGCATCAATAAATTCCAGAAGGTAGTCACAAAATAAGTCCGGACCGTAGGCATCTCGAATTCGGTCCCCCGGAAGATACCGCCCATCCTGTTGGATTAAAGGGTGAGCAAAGCGGCCCTTCGCCTCCTCGTCGGGTTTCTCTTCTAGGCCTCCTAAATGGGAAACGCAATACTGGTCGAATCCGAAGTGGCCAGGAGTCTTATCATCGCCCCCCAATTGCCATTTCCCCGCAATACAGGTAGCGTAACCACTATCCTTGAGAAGATTGGCGAATGTCACCTGATCCAAAGGCAAGGTTCCAAAGTCGACGTAGTTGCGAAATCCATACTTGCCTGTCATGATCTGCACGCGGGAGGGGGTGCAAAGCGGCGTGGAGTAGCAGTGCTCGAATCGAACGCCGTTCTCAGCCAAGCGGTCCAGATTCGGCGTCTCGTAACCTGCACTCCCGTAGCTACCCAAGCACTCTATTCCCATATCATCTGCCATAATAAGGACGATGTTCGCTCGTTCAGCAGCCATACCCGCATAGCTGAAAGCAAGGAAGTATAATAGGAATTTCGCCCAAGCGCGGATCGA